>JAEYRQ010000172.1 GCA_023435545.1 Pseudomonadota bacterium
CACCTCGACGGCTGCCGCCATGGCGCCGATCTCGTCCTTGCGTTCGAGGCCGGGGACGACAATGTCCCGCTCCCCGTCCGCCAGCCGCGTCATGGTCGAGCGGATCGCCTCGAGCGGGCGCATCACCCGGGAGGCAACGACCGAGAAGGCGAGCGCTGCGCCGAGCACGGCGACGACGAGTGCCGCGAGGCCGATCATCATCCAGTTGCGGGCTTTCCTTGCCAAATCCGCCGTCAGCGCATCGATCTCGGTGCCGGCCGTCCGGTTCAGCTCCAGTATCGCGTTGATGCCTCTGGTCGCCGTCGCGATCCATTCGTCGGCGGTCATTGGATAGGGACGACCGTTTGCGCCGGCTTCGATTGCGGCGTTGCGGGCGCTCCCGACCGTTCCGAAATAGTCTTGCTTGACGGCCTCGACGGCGCGATCGACCGCCTGAGAGGTATTCAGCTCTTCCACGATGAGCTGGACGGTTTCCCAGGCGTAGTCGACGCGCGCGCGGTGACCGGCCACGGTCTGCAGTTGCCCGATGCTCAGGGCGTTACCTTGCGACACGGCGCCGCCGAGCAGGGCGCGCTCGCGGCCTGCGAACTCGCTCATGACCCAGATCGCGTCCTTCATCGACTGGAGATGGGCCATTCGCGACTCGGCCGTATCCAGCGACAACTCCAGTGCGCGGCGCAGCTTCTGGGTCGCCTCGATGAGGCCGGTGATGGCCGCGGCCGCATCGGATGCAGCGGCCTGCGGCCTTTCGCCCTTCTGCACCGAGAGCTGGCTGTCGACGTTGCGCCTCAGCGTCGGGAGCGCGCTGTAGGCGGCCCTGACGTCGTCGAACTCGTGGAGATCCGTGCCGCCCATCGCGTCCAATTCGGCGATCGCCGCCGCGAAGGCTGCGTCCGCCGTCTCCCGCGCCGTCACGATCGCCGCCCGGCGCTCCGCGCTGACCTGACTCTCGGCGTTGAGGGCAGTGACTGTCAGGCCGCGCTCTGCGGCTAGACTGCCCGCGCTGCCCAGCAGCCGATCGCCGATCGCGTTGTAGGTCTGAGTGAGCTGTGCAGCGGAGCGCCGCTCCCACATGTCATGGGCGATCTCCGCCGCCAGCAGCACTGACAAGCCCGCCAGCAGGCCTGTTACACTGTAGAGAATCAGTTTCAGGGAGAGGGACTTCATCGTTTCCACCCGCATTTCTTGCTGTGGATCTCTACTCGCGGAGATCTCGCGCGTGGATATTCCCCGACTACGTTGAATCTAGGGTTAACGCGATATAACGTATGTGTATCCGGGTGGTACCGGGAAGTTTCCCGTCGGCTCGTGCGTCGCGTACCGCTGGGAGAGGCAATCCGTCCCCAAGTATTCAACGAAATGCCTTTGGGGAAACATGCAGATAATTCAACGGAAAGTTGCATTCCGGGCGATCCGGGGATTGCCGGATACAGTCGTCGCAATCTGGAATCGGCCTCGCGTCCCTGCTCAGCGCCTGCAGGTTATGGGGAACAGGAAGATGGCTGACCGGTAGCTTCCGGCCTGGCTCCAGTCCAGTCGCGATCGCCGAGCCCGTCTGCCCCGCCAGTTGCCCCTGTCCTCTTGCCGCTGACGTCGCCGGCCCGGGTCCGCCTGTCATCAGCTCTTTCTGACCATGCATCCCCGGCCCGCAGCCCTGAGGCTGGCGCAGATCGCCTGGGCTTCCTCGCGGGTCTCGGCAGGAACGCGGATGTCGTAGAAGGTGGCGGGGCCGCGGCTGCGGTTTCGGGTGCCGACCAGCATCGGCCCGCGTCCGGCAAGCACGGCATCGTGGCGCTGCTGCAGCGCCGCGTAGATCGCCAGCGCCCGCTCGCGCGAGAAATGCCCGCCGACCAGCGCTCCCCAGGGTGCCGTCGCCACGGGGCCGGGAAGCGGCAGTGCCGGCTCCGGCCGGCCGAGGGTCGCCAGCACCGAGAGGCAAGAGACCGGGCGGGCGCTGTCCAGCGGATCGGCCGCGCGCCGCGTCGCCGGGTCCTCGGCCTTCCAGTCCTCCGGCAGCCGCCCGGTCACCAGCCGGACGAATCGCTGCGTCTCGCCGGGAAGGCCGCCGACACCCGCCAGCCAATCGGAGACGCGCTGCGGCCCGCCATTGTAGGCAGCCGCGGCAAGGCCGAGATTGCCGAACTGCTTGCGGTGATCGGCCAGCAGCGAGGCGGCGGCGGGGATTGCCTGGGCGGGATCGAACGGATCGGCGAGCCCGCGCTCGGCTGCGGTCGTCGGCATGAACTGCGCGATCCCCTGGGCGCCCTTGTGGCTGATCGCCTGCGGGCGAAAGCGGCTCTCGCGCCAGATCAGCCGGGTGAGAAATGCCACCGGCAAGTCGTGGCCGCCGGCGGCCGCCGCGCTCCGTGCGCAATTGACGGCGTGCGGCGGGGGCTGCGTCGCCTTTTCATCGGTCTCGTCTGTCTCCGCCCGTCCGGATCCGGACAGGATCAGCGCCAGGCACAGCGCTGCCGCAAAGCCGGCAGGGGATCGTGACATGACGGTTCTGATGCGCGTCATCCGACAAACCACGCGCAATAGACTGCCCGTGTGCGTCTCATCCGGCAACACTCCGCAGCCTATTCGATGGGGCAGCGATTGCCCCATCGGCATGTATGCCTATCATACCCCGCCGGCGCACGGGCACGGCAGCGCACGGAGGAGCCGGCCATGAAGATCGATGCGACCAATGAGGAAGCCCTCGCCATTCTGGGCGCGATGCGCGACGTCGGCGGGCTCGGCCGCACGTTGGGCGAGGCCGACCGCGCCAGCCTGGTTGCCGCCGGCCACTGGATATTCGGGCTCGAGCAGCCCGTCGACGTGGACGCGCTCCCGCGCATGGACCCGCAGCGACTGGAGGCGAGCCTGATGGGGCGGGCGCTCCGCGAGGACGCGGCCCGGTTCCTGACGGTCAGTGCGTTCGTCGATGGCAGGCTCGATCCTGCCAAAATCGAACGTGTCCTCGCCTATGCTCGGTCGCTGGGCGTCTCGGGTCACTACATCGACGAGATCGCCGAGGCGGCGAAGGGCCATCTCGACTGGGCGCTGGGCCACATGGTGCGCGACAATCTGGAATCGATCACCGGGCGCACCTGGCCCGATCGCCCCAATATCGAGGCGGAGGCGATGGCGTTCATGCTGCCATACAGGGACAGGCCCGATCCGGCGCTCGCCGCCCGCTTCCGGGCGCTCTCGGAGCTGCCGGAGGGCACCTTCGGCCGCGCCTTCCTCGATCATTTCGACGAGAACGGCTATGCCGTCCCGGGCGAGCCGGACGCGCTGAACCTGGCCTTTTCCCTTCCGCACGATGCGAGCCACGTCTTCGCCGGATACGACACGACGCCGCGCGGCGAACTGCTCGTCTCGACCTTCACCGCAGCGATGCACCCGATTTATCCGATCTCCGGCCATGTGTTGCCGGTGATCTTTTCCTGGCATCTCGGCATCAAGATCAACGATGTCGCCAAGTCGGCGACCGGTGCAATGGACCCGGCGGAGTTCTGGCACGCCTGGGCGCGCGGCGCCGACATGAAGATCGATATCTTCGGGCCGGACTGGGACTTCTGGGAATGGACGCAGCGTCCGCTGGCCGACCTCAGGCGCGATTATCTCGGAGAGTGAGCGCCGCCGGTCTCGGCGCGTAGGGCAAGGCTGCAAGCATCCCGTGACCTGCGGTATGGTCGCAGCGGTGGAAGATCGTCCGCCTCCGGACGATTCGGTTGGATCCCTATGCATTGCTTGACCTTGCCGTCGTCGTCGGGCTGATCCTGTTCAATGGGTTCTTCGCGATGTCCGAGCTGGCGGTGGTGTCCGCCAGGCGCGGAAGGCTGCAGCACATGGCCGACACCGGCGTTGCCGGCGCGCACGCGGCGCTGAAGCTGTTGGATGATCCGACCGGCTTCCTGTCCACGGTCCAGATCGGCATCACGCTCGTCGGTATTCTGGCGGGAGCCTACAGCGGGGCGACGCTGGCCGATCCGTTGACGGGCGTGCTGTTGGGCCTGGGCTGGCCGGCCGCCTCCGCCGGGACGGTCGCCTTTGCCCTGGTCGTCGTCGGCATCACCTATTTGTCGCTGACGATCGGCGAACTGGTGCCGAAACGGATCGCGCTCGGCCATGCCGAGCGGATCGCCGCGATGGTGGCTCCGCCGATGGCCGCACTGTCGCGCGTCGGCGCACCGATCGTCTGGCTGTTGCGGCTGTCGAGCGATCTGGTGATGCGCCTCCTGCGTATCGCGCCGGCGCGGCGGGCCGGCGTGACTGAGGAGGAGGTGCGCGCCCTGATCGCCGAGGGCGCGGCCGCTGGCGTCTTCGAGCCGGCCGAGCGCGAACTCATCGAGGGGGTGCTGCGCATCGCCGACGAGCCGGTCCGCGCGATCATGGTGCCGCGCGGCGAGATCGTCTGGCTGAACGCCAACGACTCGCCCGAACAGATCCATGAGCGCGTCCTTGGCCACGGCCACTCGCGCTACCTGGTGGCGCGCGGCCGCCTCGACGATGTCTTCGGGGTCGTCCACACAAAGGACATGCTCGATCAGGTCCGGCAGAGGGGCCAGCTGGAGCTCGCCGAGATCGTTCGCGAGCCGGTCTATGTCGGCGACACCATGCCGGTGCTGGCGCTTCTGGACCGGTTCCGGACCGTCCCGGTACATCTGGCCGTCGTCCTCGACGAACACGGCTCGCTGGAGGGGCTGGTGACGCCGATGGACATCCTCAAGGGGATCGCCGGGCATCTGCCCGAGCACGAGGGCGTCGAGGAGCCGCATGCCGTGCAGCGCGGGGACGGATCCTGGCTTCTCGACGGCCGCATGCCGGTCTTCTCCGCCGAGCGCACGCTCGATCTCGCCGGCATGGATGTCGGAGACTACGAGACGCTCGCCGGCTTCATCCTCCACCAGCTCGGACGTCTGCCGGCCATCGGCGACAGCTTCGTGTGGAACGGCTGGCGCTTCGAGGTGGTTGACATGGACGGGCGGCGGATCGACCGCGTGCTGGCGTCGCGGGAGGAAGTCGCGCGCCGACGCGCCGACAAATAAATGTGTCGGCTTATGATCCGATGGTGCGCGCCCGCGTATCAGCCGGTGCGTGCCGCATGATGCGGCTCGAGACACCGGGGAAACATCATGACGCCTATCAGGATCATTGCCGCGCTCGTGCTCGCGGCCGCAATCGCCTTGCCATCCGCCGCTCAGGCCAATAGCGAATCCCGCGGGAGCATCGTCGAGGTCGCGAAGCGCGCCGGCGTCTTCGAGACGCTGATCGCCGCAGCCACCGCCGCCGGTTTCGCCAGTGACCTCCAAGAGGTCGACGGGCTCACCGTGTTCGCGCCGACCGATGCCGCCTTCGCCAAGCTGCCGCCCGGCACGGTCGAGGATCTGCTCAAGCCGGCCAATCGCGACAGGCTCAGGGCAATCATTGCGTATCACATCCTGCCGGTACGTGTTCCGGCCGCCAGGGTGCCCACCAGGCCGGTGCTGGCGGAAACCCTGAACGGCTGCGAGCGGGTGCGGGTGGTCCGGCGTGGCACATCCGTCGCGGTCGATGGCGTCCGCGTGGCGCGGGCCAATGTGCGGGCCTCGAACGGCATCATTCACATCATCGACGAGGTGCTGCTCCCCGCGCGCGGCTGCCCGTAGGACGGGACGTAATACGGGGCCGCATCGCTGGGATGCGGCCCCGCATCGATCGGCTGCCCCGGCGGTGCACGTCGGGGCCAATCCGCGCTAGCGAACCCGGACGATCGTCAGCCGGCACCTCGCCCCCGTGAGCGTGTCCCAGTCGATCGACGCGCCCTCCCGCAGCCCGATCAGCGCCGCGCCGATAGGCGTGAGCACCGAGACCCGGCGCGTCGCGTAGTCGGCGTCGGACGGGAACTCCAGGTTGACTGTTCGTTCC
>JAEYRQ010000192.1 GCA_023435545.1 Pseudomonadota bacterium
TCCTCGCCCGGTGCAGGTCCGAGCTGGTCGAGACGAGTGCGGCTCGCCGCCAGCATGGGCTCGAGGCGCAGGACCATGGCGCTGGCAAGGCCTGCGATCTCCTCGGCCCGGCCGCGCATCGTGGCGAGCTGGTCGTCTCTCAATCCGGCCGCTGCATGGCCAGGAGCATGCTGTCGAGCTCGATGTTCCAGCTGTCGATTTGCTCGCGCAGAGGCCGCAGCTCGGGACTCAGTCCAGCGTCCGGCGCCTGCGGGACCGGCGGCGTCACCGTCGCGGGAGGGGCCACGGCGGGCGCTGTCTCGGCCGGAGCCGCAGCTTCGGGCGTCGGAGCGGTATCCTGCGCGGCGGTGGTGTGCACCCATACCAGGAATAGCGCCAGCGCAAGCAGCCCGCACATTCCCTGACGCGCAAGGTCGCGGGTCATCCGGAACCTCCTCGAGCGAATCTCACCACAGGATAGTCGGGATGCCCCGATGGCACGAGGGTCGGGCAGCGCTAAGGCACGATCGCCGCGCCCGAGGCGATCATCCGGTCAATCTCCGCGTCGGCCAGACCGATTTCCGAGAGAAGTTCTCGCGTGTGTTCGCCGAGCAGCGGGGCAGGCCGACGGATGCCGCCGGGGGTGGCAGAGAGCTTGACGGGAAGCCCGATCGCATGGGTGCGCCCAGCCTTGGGGTGATCGAGAGGAACAACCATCTGGCGGGCGAGAACCTGCGGATCGGCGTGCATCTCGCCCACCGTGAGCACCGGCCCAGCGGGCAGGCCGGCCTTTTCGAAGATGTCGAGCCACTGTGCGGTCGTGTGCGCCTCGAAATACGGCGTCAGCACATGCTCCAACTCGCCCAGATGGGCCATACGGTCGGCATTGGTGGCGAAACGGCCGTCCCCGGCCAGGGCCGGCGCGTCCAGCACCTTCAGGAGCCGCAACCAGTTCGCCTGGTTGGCGGCTCCGACATTGATCCAGCCGTCGGCGGTGCGAAATGCCTGGTAGGGCGCATTGAGCGGGTGCGCCGAGCCCATTGGGCCCGGGCTGATGCCGGTTGCGAAGGCGATCGCCGACTGCCAGTAGGTGTGGATGATGCCGGCCTCCAGCAAGGAGGTGTCGACAACCTGCCCCTCGCCGGTTTTCAGGCGGTGGACGTAGGCCGCGAGGCAGCCCATCGCCGCGACAACGCCGGCGGTGATGTCGGTGAGCGGCGCCCCGACTTTGACCGGCGGCCGACCCGGCCCCTCGCCGGTGATCGACATCAGCCCGGACATACCCTGCGCGATCAGGTCGAAGCCGCCGCGTGTCCCGTAGGGTCCGGTACGCCCGAAGCCCGACAGGCCGCAATAGACCAGCCCCGGATTGTCGACCTTGATCGTTTCGTAGCCGAGCCCGAGCTTCTGCATCGTGTCGTGGCGGAAGTTCTCGATCAGGATGTCGGCGCCGGCGATCAGGCGCCTGAGCGCCGCGACCGCGTCGGGCTGCTTCAGGTCCAGGCAGATGCCCCGCTTGTTGCGGTTCATCATCATGAAGGCGGCGCTCTCGCCGTTGACGTCGGGCGGCAGCGAGCGCCGGGTGTCGTCGCCCTGCGGCTTCTCCACCTTGATCACGTCGGCCCCCAGATCGGCCAGCATCATGCCGCAGGTCGGGCCCGCCATGATGTGCGAGAGCTCGACGACGCGAACGCCTGCGAGAGGGCCGGTTGCTGCCGGGTCCATCTCAGCGCCCCGTCCAGTTGGGCTTGCGCTTGCCGAGGAAAGCCTCGATGCCCTCCTTGAAGTCGGCGCTCATATAGGCCTCGACGATCAGGTCATGGTCATCGGCCCCCGCGCCTTCGGTGCGCAGACGCCGCAATGCTTCCTTGGTGACCCGCAGCGTGATCGGGGCGTGCGTGGCGAGAAGGTCCGCAAGTTCACCGGCGCGCGCGACGAGCGCGGCATGGTCCGGCAGGACCTCGCTGACCAGCCCTGCGGCGAGCGCATCCCCGGCGCCGAGAAGCTTCGCGGTGAAGATCAGTTCCTTCACGCGGCCGGCGCCGCACAGGGCTGCCATCCGGGCGAGATTGGAGATCGACAGGGCGTTGCCGAGCGTGCGGGCGATCGGGAAGCCGAATTTCAGGTCTGCGGTTGCGAGCCTCAGATCGCAGGCGGCCGCGATGCCGGCGCCGCCGCCGGTGCAGGCGCCCGAGATCGCCGCGATAGTCGGCACCGGGCAGGCCTCGATCGCGCGCAGCACATGGTCGATATGCTCCTCGTAGTCGAGCGCGTCCTGCGGCGTCGAGAAGGCGCGGAACTGCCGCATGTCGGTCCCCGCGGCGAACGCCTTCTCGCCGGCTCCCGTCAGCACCAGCACCCGCACCGAGCCGTCGTCCGGCACGCTCGAGCAGATCTCGGCGACCCGGTCGTACATGGCGAAGGTCAGTGCGTTGCGCGCCTCCGGGCGGTTCAGCGTGACCCAGCCGGTCGTGCCGCGGATCTCGTACAGGATTTCATCGGTGGTGGTCATGGCGCTCATGGACCTGCTGCGATGGGCTACGGGCGGGCGTCGATGCCGGGCATGGCGAAGCCGTGCCCGGTGAGGGTGGCGGCAAGCTCGGCACGTTGGCCGGAATCGAGCGCGACGAGCGGGGGGCGCACCGTCAGCCAGGCCTCGTCCTTCAGACAGTGGGCGATG
>JAEYRQ010000196.1 GCA_023435545.1 Pseudomonadota bacterium
CCTTTACTCCGCCGCCTCGAGCGGCTGGGGATGACGGGGCGGGTCGAACAGCACCGCCAGGAAGCCGTGGCTCTCGTCGAGCATCTCCCGCCACATCGAGAACGGGGTCGGCAACGGCGGATTGATCGAGCCGACCACATCGCCCTCCTGCCATTCCAGCCGGGCGCCGTGCTTGTTGGCGATCCGCTGCATGCGGGCGTTCTCGGGCAGGCAACTCATTACCAGCCGGCTGATCCCGCGATTGCGGGCCGAGCGCATGATCCGGCCGAGCAGCGCCGACCCGATGCCGCCGTCCTGCCAGGGCTCCTCGACGCTGAACGCCGCCTCCGCGGTCGCCTCCAGCCGGCTGCCCATCGGATGCAGTTCGGCGGCGGCCCGGATGCGACCGTCGACGAACCATCCATAGACGAGGGCATCGCCCTCGAACACGCGATCCGCGTGCGCCGCGACATAGCCGTCGGACACGCTGCCGCCGAACCTGGTCCGGCGGCTATCGCGGCCCAGGCGCAGCAAATGGTCACGGAAATCCTGCCGCTCCGTGGCCGATACCCTCCGGATGACGCCCTCCCGCGGTGCAGAATGCGACATGGCGCAATCTCCTCGGGGGGTGATCCGAATCGAGGGGGAATTTGTGCAATGCGGAAGGCATATTCAAGTGCGTTTGCTGCAATGCACAAATGCACGGGCCGCCGGAGCACGGCTTGCGGCGCTGCGCGACTCAACGTTGAGACTCCGGAAACGCCTTTGCTCTATAGGCAGATGCCGACTGCACAGGCGTTGCCGGCTGCAACCAGGCGGGGGAGACAAGACGGAATGAAGCTCGGCCCGATCCAGGCCATTGCCGCGCTGTCCACAGCCCTCGGCCTCGCGGCCTGCCAGGCAGATCCGGGGGTGGCGCCGCCGCCGCCCGGCGCCACGATGATGCCGCCTCCCGTTTACGCTCCCGCCAATCCGGTCACCGCAGGCTATCCCGCCCCGATCAGCGCTGGAACGACGCGGACGACCACCTCGACCTGGTCGAGCCCGGACGGCAGCCAGACCGTCAGCCGCTCGCGGTCGACATCGGCCAGCATTTCGATGGATCCGGCGATCGTCGCGGCGACGATGATGCCGCAGACCTACGGTGCGCCGGTGAACTACGGGCTGCCGGCGCCCGCCGGTCCGACTATCATGGTGGGCACATGGCAGCTGACGGACGGTGCCGGTGGACGCAGCTGCTCGATTGACCTCAAGCCGGACCAGAGCTTCGGAATGTATGCCGCCTGGACCCGCATGTGCAGCACGAGCGACCTGTTCCAGGTCAACCGCTGGCAGATGCGCGGCAACGAGATCGTGCTCCTTGACCTGTCGGGCAACGCCAAGGCGAGCCTGATGCCCACCGGCCCCGGCCGCTTCGACGGCTTCATCGCCGGGACCGGCCAACCCCTGACCATGTGGCGCTGATCATTTGGCGTCGAAGCCACCCACTCACCCGCAAAATCAAGGAAAAATGTCATGAATCACCGGATCGTCAGCTTCTGCGCCGCCGCTATCGCGGTGCTGGGCCTCGCCGCCTGCAATGGTGCCGGTTCGCCGCCGCCGCCGAGCGAGGCGGCCACCCAGCAGTCGCTGCCCGGCGGGCTCGGCCCGACCGACATGACGCCTGACGCGCCGCCGGAGTGACCGGCCCGGATCGGCCCGGGTTGCAGCCGGACTTGTGGTGAACGGCCATGACGGGTAGGGTCGGCGCCGACGAGACTTGCGGCGGGATACTAAAAATGCACCTCAGCATCGCGGCGAAATGGGCCGCCCTTGCGCTTGTGCTCCCGGCGGTTGCCGCGTGCAGCGGCAACTCCCAGCGCGTGCGGCCGCTGCCGCCGGCCCCCACAGGACCGGTGGTCGCTCAGCCGCTGCCTGGCACCCAGCCGACTGTGCCGCCTCCGCAGCAGACTCCGCTTCCGCAGGAAGAGGAGCAGCCGCCGCAGCAGATGGCAGCCCTCCCGCCCGCGCAGGAAACCCCCACCCAGGAGGCTGTTCTCGGCCAGTGGGGCCTGACGGGACCCAGCGACAACTGCCAGCTGTTCGTGACCCTGACCGGATGGACCGGCGGCTACCGTGCCTCCACGCGCGGCTGCAGTTCGCCCGAGCTGACCGGCGTCGGCGCCTGGAACATCGAAGGCAACCTGGTGGTGCTGAAGGACAATGAAGGCAATCCGGTCGCGCGGCTGGCCAAGGCCGGCGCGACCCGCTACGACGGCCGCCTCGAACTGGGCGGCGCCGTCTCCATGAACCGCTGACGCCACCAGCAGGGCGAGGCCGTCCGGAGGGCGCAATGGCCGAGTATCATCTCTACTGCTTCGCCCAGTCCGGCAACGCCTACAAGGCCGCGCTGATGCTGGAGCTTACCGGCTGCGACTGGGGCTCGCGCTTCGTTGACTTCTTCAACGGTGAGACCCGCACGCCCGAGTACCGGCGCCTGAACGTCATGGGCGAGGTGCCGGTGCTGGTGCACGGCGATGTCACCCTCAGCCAGTCCGGCGTCATCCTCGACTATCTGGCGGAGAAGACCGGCAAGTTCGGCTGGCACAACGACACGGAGCGGCGCGACGTGCTGCGCTGGCTCCTGTTCGACAATCACAAGCTCACGAGCTACACGGCGACCTACCGGTTCCTGCGCAGCTTCGTGAAGGAGCCGGACCCGGCGGTGCTCGAATTCTTCCGCGGCCGGATGAGCAATGCCTTCTCCGTGCTCGCCGCGCATCTGGCCGACAACAACTGGCTGCTTGGCCGGCGCGCCACCATCGCCGACCTGTCGCTGTGCGGCTACCTGTTCTTCGACGACGAGATCGGCGTGAACTTCGGCGAGTCCTATCCGGCGATCGGCCAATGGCTCGGCCGCATCAAGGAACTGCCGGGCTGGAAGCATCCCTACGACCTGATGCCGGGTCACCCGCTGCCGGGGGCGTGAGGCCTGCAAGCGCCAGTCCGATATCGGTGAGGGCGGCTGGATCCAGCCATTCTACCCGGGCCGTCACTGAGTGAAACTCAGTTGCGGGCGCGAGCTTCGTCGTCGAGCTATCGGCGCCGTGGGCTGGATCCCGGATTAAGTCCGGGATTTCCGGGCGTGGATGTGCCAGCCGTGGCGCTAGGCCGGCGAGGTTGTCGCAGGATCAGCTGCGAGCGTCGAGTCACCAGCGGCCGCACGCCCCGGACTTGATCCGGGGCCCAGCGCCGGCAGGTGTGGCACGGGCCTCCGAAATGTGGCGCCTCCGATCGATCCTGCAACGTGTCCGCGATTCAGTCCACTGACCGCGCCTGCCGACGCCCTCTAAATCCGCCGCTCGACCATCTTCTTCTTGATCTCGGCAATCGCCTTGGCCGGATTGAGCCCCTTCGGGCAGGTCTGGGCGCAGTTCATGATGGTGTGGCAGCGGTAGAGCCGGAACGGATCCTCGAGGTCGTCGAGCCGCTCGCCGGTCGCCTCGTCGCGGCTGTCGACGATCCAGCGGTAGGACTGCAGCAGCACCGCCGGGCCGAGATAGCGGTCGCCGTTCCACCAGTAGGACGGGCAGGAGGTCGAGCAGCAGGCGCACAGGATGCACTCGTAGAGTCCATCGAGCTTGGTGCGGTCCTCGTGGCTCTGACGCCACTCCTTCTCCGGCTCGGGCGTCACCGTCTTCAGCCAGGGCTCGATTGAGCGCAGCTGGGCATAGAAGTTGGTCATGTCCGGGACGAGATCCTTGATCACCGGCATGTGCGGCAGCGGGTAGATCTTCACCGCCCCGTCGATTTCGTCCATGCCCTTGGTGCAGGCGAGCGTGTTCATACCGTCGATGTTCATCGCGCAGGAGCCGCAAACGCCCTCGCGGCAGGAGCGGCGCAGCGTCAGCGTCGGATCGCCGGTGTTCTAGATCCACAGTAGCGCGTCGAGGACCATTGGTCCGCAATCGTCGAGATCGACGTGGAAAACATCCATGTGCGGATTTGTGCCGTCTTCGGGATTCCAGCGGTAGACGCGGAACTCGCGGGTGTTCTTCGCCCCTTCCGGCTTGTCCCAGACCTTGCCCTCGGTGATCTGCGAGTTCTTGGGAAGCGTGAGCTGGACCATGTCGGCTCCTGTCGGGGAATGCGTCAGACGGTGGCGGTTCGGGCGAGTACGGCGTTGGCGACCGTATGCATGATCGGGTCATACTCCCGCGCGTGCAATGCGGCAAGGCAGTCGGAGGCCCAGCGGTCGGAGACGTCGGTCTCCACCAGCACGGCGCGGGGAAGCAGGCTTTCGGGCGCGTCCCGGAGGAACGGAACGATCACCCGGTCCTCGTAGCCCTCGACATCGACCTTGAGCACGTCGATGCGCTTCAGGCCGGCCTCGCGGACCACGTCGAGCAAACGCAGGACCGGCACCTCGAAGGCGCCGTCCGGGCGGAAGGCCACCCCCTCCAGCAGCGAGGACTGCCCGACATTGCCGCCCGCGCTCGAATGCAGGCGCGCGCTGCCTGCCGCCTCGCCGATGCCGGCCGCGACGATGCGGACGTTGCCGAGGCCGTTCGCATCGACGTTGAAGGCGAGCCGCGCACCCATCTGCGGATGCGGTTCGACGGCGATCACCACGCCCCCCGCCCCGACCCGCCGCGCCGCCCACAGGCTGTAGAGCCCGACATTGGCGCCGACATCGATGAAGACGCTGCCCTCGCGCAGGAACGGCGCGATCGCCGCGCGCTCGTCGCGGTCCGGCAGCCGTCCGCGGGCGAGCGCCACGCGGTCGGAATGGTTGTCGGCGGGATATGCCCGGAGGCGGAAGCCCTCGGCTTCGATGTCGAAGGGGCCGGGGGCGAGACGGGCGACGACGGCTCGCAGATGACCGCGCAGCCTGACCGGAAACCGCCGCGAATCTGCCAGCGCCCATGCGGCCCGCGCCACCGAACCCGTCCGATGGCTGCCGAAGGCTGTGGCGGCGACGGAGGTCTCGTCGCCCACGATCCCACCGCTCACCGGCCCTGCCTCACGCTTCCGCCAGATCGAGCCGCCGTTCGATCCGGTCCAGCCGGCCGTCGAAGTGATCGATGCGATGCTCGAGACGGGCAAAATCCTTGCGCAGGCCGGCAACCTGATCCTCGACGGAGGCAAGCCGCGCGGTCATGGTCTCGAACCGGTCTTCCACGCGCCCTAGGCGTTCGTCGATCCGCCTGAGAT
>JAEYRQ010000202.1 GCA_023435545.1 Pseudomonadota bacterium
CTCGAATATGGTGCTCTCGGACGGCACGCGCGCCTCGGCGCGCAGTACCCCCTCGGAGGGCCTGACCTCGACAATGCGATCAATCAGCTGGAAATATTCGAGACGCATGCGGGGTCGGTGCCGGCCCGGATCAGGCAGACTTCGCGGCGATCAGCTCGTCGATCCGGTCGCACAGGTTCTTCAGGACGAAATACTGCTCGGCCGAAGCCTTGCCCTCGTTGACCTCCTGAGTCCACTGCTCGAACGGCATCTTGATGCCGAATGCCTTGTCGATCGCAAACGCGACGTCGAGGAAATCGAGGCTGTCGATTCCCAGATCGTCGATGACGTGGCTGTCCGGCTTGATGTCGTCACGCGGGATGTCGCACGTCTCGGATATGATGTCGGCGACCGTGTCGAAGGTGGACGACATTAGGATTCTCCAATGGTGGTCGGCGGCTGGGCCTAGAACGACAGGCAGATACGGCCGCCGCCGCACCCTGCGGCCGGCCGTTGCCTCTTGAGGTTCGCCCGATCTAAACGAGGCGGGCGCCGAGTGCAACGGTCTGGCGACACGCGCTTGCGCCCGGCGTCGGCACCGGCTATATGCCAGAGCCGTTCGCCGGCCACCAGTCCCGCGCCGGACGACGGGCGCGTAGCTCAGCGGGAGAGCACTACGTTGACATCGTAGGGGTCGCTGGTTCAATCCCAGCCGCGCCCACCATTTACCTTCAACCTGCTCCTCTCAGCGGGTTGTATTGGCTGTGGCCGGTGCAACGCGTAGCCCTGTGCGAAATCCACGCCGAGCGACTTTAGAAGTGGGACCAGATCCTCGGATTCCACATATTCGGCAATCGTCTTGATGTTCATGCTGGCAGCCACCCTGACGACGGATTCGACAATGATCGGGCTGGCCGGCTGATCGCGGATGCCGCGAACGAATTCGCCATCGATCTTCACATACTGGACCGGCAGCTGCTGCAGGTAGGAGAAGGTTGCCATCCCGCTGCCGAAATCATCCAGCGCGAATCGGAATCCGAGACCGATCAGCTGTTCCATTGCCGCGGCGGTACGGCGGATGTTCGACACGGCGGCCGTTTCGGTCACCTCGAAACAGATCCGCGAGGGATCGACGTTCGGGTTCGAGATCAGTGTGGCCTCGACGAACAGCGGGAATCCCGGCGCACTGAGTGTGATGCCGGACAGGTTGATGAAGTAGCAGGTCCCCTCGCGACATCCGGCATGCAACTTCTGTAGATGGCCGAATGCCTTCCGGATGATATGGCGGTCGAGTTCCTCGATCAGCCCGAAGCGCTCCGCTGCCGGGATGAAGCCGCCCGGCTCGGCCAGCCTGCCATCGGTGTCCTGCAGGCGCGTAAGCACTTCATAGCAGGCGAGTGCGCCAGGATCAGCCCCCAGATCGAAGATCCGCTGGGCAAAGAGGACCAAGCGATCCTCGCTAATCGCGTCCTTGATGCGGCTGACATTGTCCATGTCGCGCTGTTGCCGGCAGATTTCGTCATCGGAGGGAATGCTCAGCTGAACGCGGTTTCGACCCTTCTCCTTGGCAAGGAAGCAGGCCGCATCGGCGGAAGCGAGTGCCCCGTCGAACGACTGGTGCTCGCCATTGCCAACGCAGATCAGGCCGACGCTCAGCGTCACGCCATAGCGCTTCTTCTGCCACACGAAATTTATGTCGCCAACCGCCCGCCGCAGGTGATTGGCCAGGTCAAGGGCGGACTGCTCGTCGCAGTCGCGTCGGATCAGAGCGAACTCGTCGCCTCCCAGGCGTGCGAGCAGGTCGTCCTCATTGCAGTGCGCGCGAAGAACCTCGGCCGCTTCCAGGAGCAGCTGGTCCCCCGCCGCATGGCCGCAGCGATCGTTCACGACCTTGAAATGGTCGACATCCATGTAGAGCAGCGCGTACGGGGACTCCGTATCCAGTTCGCGCGTCCGTCGCGCGAACTCCCGCCGGTTGAACAGCCCGGTGAGGGAATCATGCGCGGCCTGATAGGTGACCTGCTGCGTCAGCGTGTAGGCCTCGGTGACATCGTTTCCCTGGACGAAGATCCCGCTCACCTTGCCATCCTCATCGAGGATCGGCTGGTAGATCAGGTCGATGTAACGCTGCTCGAGATCGCCGTCCGGCGTCCTCTGCAGTTCGATCGGAAGGGCCCGGCCGATGAAGGGGATTCCGGTACGATAGACCCGGTCTAGCTTCTCCAGGAAGCCCTGCGAAACAACCTCCGGCAGAACCTGGGCAAGGACGTGGCCGATGATCTCCCGATGACCGACGAGCTGGTAGTAGGCATCGTTGGCGAGTTCGAAGATGTGATGCGGCCCCCGCAGCACGCAAATGAAGCCCGGCGCCTGCTGGAACAGCTTCTGAAGACGATCGCGCTCGGCATGCAGGATGCCCTCCACATCCGGTGCCAGCGCTTGCAGCTTTTCCGGATCGCCACGCTCGGGTCTGGCGAGGCCGTTGGACCGTCGCTCCTTCGTCAGCCGCGAGAGGTGGGTGATGTCTGTCGGGCAGTGCATGATGCCCCATGTCGACCGATCCTCGGAGACGAGCGGGACGTTCGAAGCGGTCCACGCGCGCAGCTTGAACCCCTTCTTCCGCGGATGGCTGAGGCCATAGTGCAGACGCGGCAGGTGGTGAGGCTTTCCCGTCTTCAGCGCCCGGGTAAAGGACCGGCGCAGCTGTTTGCTCTGCTCCGGGGCGGATCCCGGGAAGAGTTCGAAGAACCGCTGGCCGAGCATCTCGTCCCGCGACCTGTTTACCAGTTGCTCATAGGCCGCGTTGCAGCCACGCACGACCAGGTCGCAATCGAGCAGGACCGCCGGCGCAGGCAGCTGCTCGAAGGCAAACTGGAAATCGGGTAGCGAGCGGACCATCGTATCGCCGCTGTAGCGCAATCCAGGTTGCAATACTCCATAAGAGTGGCAGAGCATTTGGTTCAAATGCCAACGACTTGCGCTTCAACCGCCTTCGCGAGCCGCATCTCGCCGCGCCTGGCGCGTTGACACGATCGGGGGGCGCCGGTATGGTCCGCCGCGAATTCGGGATCGGTCGTCGCGGCCGGTCTTTTTCGTTTGTCAGTACCTTGCGCTGCGCGTTGCGCGCGCCGACTCCGGATCAGGACGATGAAGATCAGGAACTCGCTCAAGTCCCTCATCAAGCGCCACCGCGGCAATCGCGTCGTGCGCCGCAAGGGACGAGTCTACGTCATCAACAAGACCAACCGCCGCTTCAAGGCCCGCCAGGGCTGAGATGTCGGAACGGCCGGCCGGCCATTGCGCCGGCGGCCATCACGAGGTCGGGAAGTCGCAGGGCCGGGCATTGACCCGGGGGTGGTGCTGCACCATCCTTGCGCCATGTCGTGGAGCCTCGCACGCAGCATCCCGCGCTTCGGCGCGATCTTCTCCGCCGCGATCCTGGTGCTCTCGCCGGTTGCCGCCGAGCCGGAGACGACCGGTCCCGCCGCATCCGCGCTGACGAGCCCCGCGGACATCGCCGAGACCCTGCTCGACCAGCTCGCATCCACCGACGACGAAGCGACGGCAAAGGCGCTCGAGACGCGCGTGCGCGAGATCTGGCAGCGCTCGGGGAGCGACACCGCCGATCTGCTGCTGGGTCGGGCGGGCGAGGCCTTCAAGCGCGAGGACTATGCGCGCGCCCTGCAATATCTCGATACCATCGTGGCGCTGCGACCCGGCTTCGTCGAGGGCTGGAACATGCGCGCGACGGTCTACTACATGCTCGATGAGTACGAACTCTCGATGTCCGACATCGAGCAGGTGCTGAGCCTCCAGCCCCGCCACTTCGGCGCGCTCAGCGGACTCGGCATGATCTTCCGCGAACTCGAGCAGCCCAGACAGGCGCTCGAGGCCTTCCGCAAGGCGCTGGCGGTCAATCCGTTCCTGGAAAACGCTCGTACCTCCGTTCGCAGGCTCGAAATCGAGGTGGAGGGTCGGGCGATCTGACGCCCGGGCCGGCCATTGTCGGGCCGGCGGCCGTTGACGTAATCTTCACCCCGATAGCGCGGCCGGACAGGTTCACAGATGCGCATGATCGTCGCCGCGATTGCGGGCATGGTGCTCCTGGTTTCGGGACTCTGGGTCTATTCGGCGGTCCGCACCGATCGGATCGGCGCCGAGTTCGGGCCGGTCGGTCAGTTCGCCCGCGTGGGCGACGTCGATCTGCACTATGTCGACACCGGCGCTGCCGATGGTCCGGTCGTGGTGCTGCTGCACGGGGCGGCGAGCAATCTGCGCGATCCGATGATGGCCCTGGGCGATCGGCTTTCTACCCGCTACCGCGTCGTCGCGCTGGACCGACCCGGCAATGGCTGGAGCAGCCGCGGCGGGAACGGAGACGTCGCACTGCCCTCGGTGCAGGCGGACTATGTGCTCGGCCTGCTCGACGTCCTGGGCATCGATGAGGCGATCTTCGTGGCGCATTCCTGGAGCGGCGCCCTGGCGCTGACGCTCGCGCTCGATCATCCGGACCGGACGGCGGGTCTGGTGCTGATCGCACCGACGTCGCAT
The DNA here is from genome assembly GCA_023435545.1 of Pseudomonadota bacterium. Classification (GTDB taxonomy): domain Bacteria; phylum Pseudomonadota; class Alphaproteobacteria; order Rhizobiales; family Tepidamorphaceae; genus Tepidamorphus. The sequence goes on from JAEYRQ010000202.1 coordinate 4,531, forward strand.
CCCTGGCCCGGCGGCATCAACTGGTACTACACGACCGCGACGCTTCCGGGTATCGGCTGGGTCTTCGCCAACACGCTGCCGCTGCCGATCGGCGAGGCGATGCTCGGGGGGGTGATCGAGACGGTCTTCGACCCGCAGGAGCCACCCGAGAATTACGCGGACCTCACAGGCGCCAGGCTGGTGCTGCGGCCGGAGGCGTTCGTCAGCACGGCCGAGGATGTCTCGCGTCTTCTGGATTTCGTGGTGGCCCAGTCGGCGCGCTACGGCGAGATCGCCGTGCCTACGTCGATCCTCGTGGGCAATGCCGACAAGATCGTTTCGCCGCGGTTCCACAGCCGCGCGCTTGCCGGCCAGATCAAGGCGGCCAAGCTGATCACGTTCGACAGGACCGGGCACATGGTTCATCACGCCATGCCCGAGGCGGTGGCCACGGAGGTCGACCGCGTTGCAGCGTCGATCGAGCAATCGCGGCAGAGCGATCCGGCGCCGGCCGCCCCGGCGACCGATGCACCCGAGCCGACCGGCGGCAGCGAAGGGGCGGCGGCCGAGGTTACGCCCCGCTGACGCCGTCGCCGCCGACGAAGGCAATCCGCAGCATGTTGGTGGCGCCGGGGGTGCCGAAGGGCACGCCGGCAGTGATGATGATCCGCTGGCCCGGACGGGCGAAGCCCTCCTGGTAGGCGATGCGGCAGGCGCGGTCGACCATGTCGGTCTCGTCGCGCGCATCCGCCGTCAACACGCAGTGCATGCCCCACACCAGTGCCAGCCGCCGCGCGGTCGCGGTGCTGGGCGTCAGGGCCACGATGGGCCGGTTCGGCCGCTCGCGCGCCGCGCGCAGGCCGGTCGCGCCGGACGAGGTGTAGCAGACGATCGCCGGCAGGTTCAGCGTGTCGGCGACGTCGCGGGCGGCCGCACTGATCGCGTCCGGGCCGGTCGCCTCCGGGTCGGTGCGCTGGGCGTGGATGATGTTGGCATAGTTCGGATCGCTCTCGACCTTCTCGGCGATGCGACTCATCGTGGCGACCGCCTCGATCGGGTACTTGCCGACCGCCGATTCGGCGGAGAGCATGATCGCGTCGGCGCCCTCGAAGACGGCGGTGGCGACGTCGGAGACCTCCGCGCGCGTGGGGACCGGCGCCGAGATCATCGATTCCAGCATCTGCGTCGCCACCACGACCGGGCGGCCGGCGCGGCGGCAGGCGCGGGTGATCTGCTTCTGCACGCCGGGAACCGCTTCCAGCGGCATCTCCACGCCGAGATCGCCGCGCGCGACCATCAGCCCGTCGGCCATCTCGATGATCTCCGCCAGCCGATCGACGGCCGACGGCTTCTCGATCTTGGCCATCACATAGGCGCGACCGCGCACCATCTTGCGGGCCTCCGCCAGATCCTCGGGCCGTTGCACGAAGGACAGCGCCACCCAGTCGATGTCGAGATTGAGCGCCGCCTCGAGATCCGAGCGGTCCTTGTCGGTCATCGCGCCGAAGGGCAACACGGTGTCGGGCAGGCTGACGCCCTTCTTGTTCGACAGCTTGCCGCCGATCTCAACCTCGCAGTCGATGCGCTTCGGTGTCGTCTCCACGACCTTGAGCCGGATGCGCCCATCGTCGAGCAGGATGCGGTCGCCGGCCTCAACAGCGCGGAAGACGGGAGGATGTGGCAGGTAGACCCGGCTTGCATCGCCACCCTTGCGGCTGGTGTCCAGCGCGATGCGCGCGCCTGAGGCGAGATCCACCGCGCCGTCGGCGAAGTCGCCGATCCGCAGCTTCGGTCCCTGCAGGTCGACCAGGATGCCGATCGGCCGTCCGAGCTCGGCCTCGACCTCGCGGATGCGGCCGTGCAGCGTCTTCAGCAGCGCGTGCGAGGTGTGGCTCATATTGATGCGGAACACGTCGACGCCGGCCTCGAACAGCGCCCGGATGCGCTCCTGGCTCGAGGTGCCCGGACCAAGGGTTGCCAGGATCTTTGCAAAGCGCCGTCGTCTCATATCGATCCCGCCATGTCCTCTTGCGCCGGGTTGGCCCCTCTTGTGCGACAGGTCGCGCGGCCACGGAAGCCCGTGCCCGGGAAAACGTCTACCGAGCCGCTGAAATAGTCTTATGACGAATCGGACGTAGCGGCCACCGGCCACGGCACCGGAAGCAGGTCAGTCCCCGCCGGTGCCGTCGGAGGCGAGGCTCGGATCCTGAAGCTGTACCGTCCAGCTCGCCTGCTCCTGGGTATCGATCTCGAAAAACCCTGTGCGCTGGTAGCCGCGCTCCTCGCACCGCTCGATGCCGCGAATCGTGAACATCTGGTCCTGGGTGCACATGAACGCTTCGCCGGCCCATTCGCCGCCATGGTCGTAGTCGATGGCGTAGACGTAGTAGAAGCGCGAGGCGAGGTTGCCGCGCAGGATCGTCTCGCAGCTGTTCGGGCCGACGTTCCACCAGCCCTCGGTGGCCCAGCCGTTATCGTCCTTGTAGCCGATCGCAAGGCCGATGCGGCCGGGGGTGGTGTTGCAGACGCGGAAATCCGCCTGCGCCACCTTGGTTGCGCCGGCCAGCAGGCAGGCGGCTACCGCGATGGCGGACAGAAGCCGAAGCGTGCCGATGGTGTGCCGTCGGATCGTTGTTGAACGTGTCATGACGCCGTTGATGACGCGCCTTCCCCCGGCGCGGAAGTTGGTCTCAACCGTCGTGCCTGTCAACGATGACGGCGCGCAGGTCGTTGACGTTGGTGTAGGTCGGGCCGGGAGCCACCAGGTCCCCCAAGGTTTCGAAGAATCCCGTCGAATCGTTGTTGTCGAGATATGCGGCGGGAACGAGGCCGCGCTCTGCCGCGCGCTGCAGCGTATCGGGCGTGACGATGGCGCCCGCCGGATCGCTCGCCGCGCCGCGGCCGCCATCGGTGCCGTCCGTGTCGCCGGCAATGCCCCAGATGCCGGGGGCGCCGCCGAGCGCGATCGCCAGGGAAAGCGCAAACTCCTGGTTGGGCCCGCCGCGGCCGGTGCCTCGCATCGTCACCGTCGCCTCGCCGCCGGAGATCAGCGCCGCGCGGCGACCCTGCCGGGCCAGATCGAGCGCACGCGCGGCATGGTCGGCGCCGAGTTCGCGGGCCTCGTCCTCCAGGTCGCTGCCGAGGACGACCGGCTCGAAGCCCAGCGCCCGCGCCGCATCCTCGGCCGCCGCCACGGCCATCGCAGGGGTCGCGACCAGCCGGTAGTCCGCCGTCGACAGGCGCGGATCTCCTGGCTTGGGTGTCTCGTTGGATGCATCGAACAGCGCCGCGGCGACCGCCGCATCGGGATTGATGCCGTAACGTCCGAGTACCGCCCTGGCGTCGTCGAGGCTGGTGGGGGCGGCAACGGTGGGGCCGGATGCGATCGCTGCCGGATCGTCGTGCGCGACGTCCGAGATCGCCAGCGTCAGCACCGGGGCCGGATGGGCGGCAGCCGCCAGCCGGCCGCCCTTGACCCGCGACAGGTGCCGGCGGACGGTGTTGATCTCGCCGATCCGCGCGCCGCAGCGCAGCAGGGCGCGGGTGAGGGTCTGCTTGCCCGCGAGCGTCACCCCGTCCGTCGGGGCGATCCACAGCGCCGAGCCGCCGCCGGACAAGAGCACCAGCACGAGATCGTCGGGTCCGGCCGAGCGGGCGAGCGCCAGCGCCTCATCGGTCGCCGCCACGCCGGCGGCGTCCGGCACCGGATGGCCGGCTTCCACCATCCGCACGACCCTGGTGGGGCAGGCGTATCCGTAACGGGCGACCGCGATGCCCGAAAGCCGGTCGGGTGACAGGCCGATATCGTCGAGATAGTGGCGCTCTGCGGCTACCGACATGCTGCCGGCCGCCTTGCCGGCGGCGAGCAGCAGGATGCGCCCTTTCGGTGGCGGCGGCAGGTGGGGCGGCAGGCAGGTGTCGGGATGCGCCGAGGTGACGGCTGCATCGTAGAGCGCGCGCAGGATCGCCCGGTGATCGGTCATGGTCATGCGGTTTCGGTCATCGGGTGGCCGGCGAGCGGGTGCGGCGCGGGCGGGCGATCCAGATACCGGCGAAGATCGCGGCGCTGCCAAGCGCCTGCAGCCCAGTCAGGTGCTCGCTCAGGATCAGCCAGCCGAACAGCACCGCGGCGACGCCTTCGAGCAGGATAACCACCGAGGAGAACGCCGCGGGCAGAGTGCCGAGGGCCACGGCGAGCAGGCCCTGACCGCCGACATGGCTGACCAGCGCCAGCGCCACCAGCATCATCACCCCCGTCATCGAGGGCGGGAACAGGCGCGACTCCAGCGCCAGCGCGATCACTAGCAGGATCGCGGCCGTGACGCAGGAGGACTGGAAAATCAGCCGGCCGGCTCCATAGTGCCGGCGCGCGGGCCGCACGGCGAGGATATAGGCACCGAAGAAGGCCGCAGTGATCAGCCCATAGGCGTCGCCGAGAAGGTGGGACGGGGCAAAGCTGTAGCTTGAGCCCAGCAGGAAGCCGGCGCCGACCACGCCCAGGCCGAGGCCAAGCACCACCTCGAGCCCGACCACCTCGCGCAGCACCAGCCAGGAGCCCGCCACGACCATCACCGGGGCAAGCGCGGCCAGGAACGTGGCGTTGGCCACAGTCGTGTTCATGATCGCGAGGTGCCAGAAGAACAGGTCGCCGGCGAACAGCGCCCCGACGATCAGCACGCTGCGTCCGAACCACGGCGCCTCGCCGCCGCCACCGCGCGCGTCGAACTGCATCCAGGCGTAGAGGGCGGGAAGGGCGAGTGCCACGCGCCAGAAGGCGCTGGCGAAGGGGCCGACCTCGGCGAGCCGCACGAAGATCGGCGAGATGCCCATGG
>JAEYRQ010000203.1 GCA_023435545.1 Pseudomonadota bacterium
GTGTTCCTCACCGGCCACACCCTGATGTTTCTGAATATGAGGTGGGCATGCGCTTCGCCGGCGCCGGGCGGTAGCCGCGACATCAGCAACATCCTGTCGGCCCCGGTGCCTGTCCCTTGGAGGTAGAGGTCGATATCGACGACGCTCGATGGCGGCAGGCGGCGCCAGCCGCTCATCGCTAAACCCGCCGGGAGCGAGTCCGGACGTTCCAGCGTGGCCAGCACGTCCTCGACCGCAATGTCCTTGGGAACGCGCGCGACTGCAGCCTCGATCCCGGCATTCTCCGCCGAGGCATTGTGCGCCGTGATGTCGAATCGGGAAAGTCGCGCGCCAGGGCCGATGATCTCGGCCACCGTCGCCGGCGCATTCTCGACGGGATGGACCAGCAGCCCGTCCCTGTCGGCGGCATAGTGCACCGGATCGAACGAATGGGCCACAACCTTGGGTAACAGCCGCCTGGCGCTCATCAGCACCTCTTGCGGCTGCGGAATGGCTCCGTACTCCACCTCGGTCGCCAACTGCCGGACCGGAACGCCGATAAGGCGAGGCGCCAGATCATGGGCCAGTCCGAAGCTGTCCATCACGCCGGCGTTGAGCCTCGGGCTCGTCTCGGGGGCCAGGCTCTTCGGGCCGTCCATTGCCGCCGCGAACACCGGTGCGGAGACGATGCTCTCCCGATTGAGCGCCATGCGGCGGGTGAACTCTTCGAACCAGAACCGGCCGGCGCGGGGATCGAACGGCGTGCGCTCCAGCAATGACCGCCGGATGATGCTGATCGGCGGCGCGATGCGGCCGGAGACCAGCGCCAGCGACGGCATCTCGCCGCCAAAAGCGCGCAGGCTTTCCACCTGCCCGGAGGCCGGGTCAACGACCTCCAGGGAGCCGCCGAAGATCGAGAGCTGCGGATCGCGCGCCATCGCTGCGAGGCCACGAGCGATGAAGTCCGGATAGATGTCGAAGCCAGAGCCCCACAGGAGGACGCAGTCACGGTCGAGGGCGGTCAGACGGGCGCGCAGCATCTCCGGGCACTCTTCATGGCCCGACGTGAATTGCAGTCCCCAGCCGCGCGCCCGGATACGCTCGGACAGCACACCGTCGGCTTCGAAGCGGGCACTGGGAAGGAAGAATACGATCTCGTCGCGGCCATTCTTGAGGTCCAGAGCGCGTTCCAACAGCACCGCCCTGGCCACTTGGTCCTCAGCCACGTCGGGAGACTCGCTGGCAAGGCAGACAACGCTCAGCGAGGCCAGCGGAACATCAGGCGCCGTATCGGGCCTCGCCTCCAGCGCTTCGGGCTTTAGCCAGTATGGCGCATCCGGCTCGACATCGGCACCTGCGGAAGGCAGCCAGTCGATCGAATCCTCCATAACCCGGACCAGATCCGCCACTGAACCGTCGAACATCAGGCAGTTGTGCTGCTCGCGCCAGCGCGGATTGGCGCCGAAGGCCTGGCAGACGCGGTTGAGGATGACCTTGCAGCCGATCTCGACTGCCTCGAACGCGAACAGGCAAAGACTCTCGTAGTCGGACGGGATGACGACCACCGATCGGCCAAGAAGCTCTGCGCGATGCTCCGGCTTCGCATCGAAAACGAACACTATCCGATCGGAGAGGGCGGGCGGGACGAGTGACTGCATCCAGGCGATGTAGTCCTTGTCCCATCCATACGACACCAGGCGGAACATGCCGCGGTGACGAGGGTGCTTCTCGAGGAATGCGATTGCCGCGCGCACGAAGATATCGGGCCGCTTGAATCGCTGCAGGCGGGACGAGAAGATGAAATCAGTGTCCTCGCCGACGGCTTCGTGGGACGCGGTCCCCGCCAACTCGTGGCGCTCCAGCATGATCGGCGGGAACTCGAGATGGCTGCGTCCACGCCAGCGCTCCGACAGACCATAGTTCGTCGCGTTAGCGTCGATGACAGACTGCACGTGCCCCACCACCAGGTCGGCATGGGCTAGCAGATGCCGCTCGGCATCACACACCATGCCGTTCCAGATTGAGGGATGCTCATACTTCTCGGCCCGGATGATCATCCCTCGGGTCGAGTGAAGGCGCGCGCTCAGGATCGTGCGGTCGAAGGCCAGCCCGGCTCGCTTGGCCTCGATGCTGGCGAAGCCCCACCCGCCGAAGTCCGGGAATTCGATGATATCGAATGGTCGTCCGGTCGCGCGTTCAGCTTCCCGCAGGCCGACATAGTATGAATATGAGGTGGCGAGCAGTTGTTCGAGCGACCACGGATGCGATGCCGCCCGTTCCAGCACCCCGGCAAAGGCATAGGGAATGTCGGTCAGTCGCGGCGCCACCATGACAGTGGCGTGGTCCCCCAGTGCGTCGTCGAGGCGGGCAAAGTCGGAGCCGTCTGACACGAGCTCGGGTGCCACGAGATAGAATAGCTCGGCAGGAGCATTCATGCGCTCGTTGTGGCGGGCAAAGTTGTAAAGCATGCGCCCGATTCCGCCGGGACCCAGCGGATAGAGCTCGTTGGTGACAAAGCAGATACGTGGCCTGTCTGTCCCAACCATCCTCACAGCTCCAGGAATTCCGCGTATCGGCTTCGCGCCAGCGCATGTCGGCGCTGCAGGTGACTGTGGATCATCTGCTGCATTCCGGCGGGGTCTCTCAGCGTGGCATCGAACAGTCGCTGTGCGTCGGCTGCAAGGAGGATGGGGTCGTCAAGATCCCGGCTGGTGCAAAGTTCCATCAGAGGGTCGCCAGCAAAATCCTGCAAGCGCAAAGGACCGGTCAGAACCGGCGTGCCTACCGCCATCGCCTCGAGCTGCGTCATCGGCTGACATTCGGCCAGAGTGGCTGTCAGCAGCATCGAACATTCCGCCATCTGGGCGAACAGATCCTGACCACGCAGGTAGCCCACCACGACGAGACGATCGAGCCTGACCAGGCTCTCCAGGCCGAAGGGGTAGTTCGCAACCCTCACCTGGTCGACGCCTTTGATGCGCAACGCCGAGATGTAGTTTGTGTACATGTTCTTGCGCCAACCGATATCGAGCGGGATATAGACATCCCGTCCTGCTCGCTCCTTCGGGAAGCTGTCCGGCGGCAGATTCGGCGCGAAGTTGATGATGACACCGGGCCAGAATCCTTCCAGCACCAGGCCGAAGTTCTGTTTGACGGAGGCGATGCCGCTGAGCAGACCGAACCTGCGGCGCATAAGCAGCCGCGTAAGCATCCACATCTCGAAGTTGTGCTCAAACTGCGCGACCGTGACGTGATTGACCGCGAAGCAGCGCAGGTCCTGGCCGAATGCCGCCTTGAGGCGCAACAGCAATTGGTCCGCGTTCTCAGAATAGCCCTGGAAGATGACGTGGCTGATACCAAGTCGTTCGATCTCACGGATGATGCCTTTGAAGGTGGCCTCCGATTCGTCGGGATTCGCCCCCAGCGGACGTTCGGCTGGAATCAGCAACTTCTGGCCCGGTGCATAGGCGACGCATTGTCGGATGCCGTGCCACTCGGAGTGAGCAATGTGGAGCACGCGCTCGAACGCCCCGTCCTCGTGCATGTATTGGGTCATGCGACGGTCGTTGAATGTGGGGCGCCCCTGATTCATTGTACCGGTCAACTCCGTCCACTTGCGCAGAGCACGCTTCGGCCTCAGGCCGTCGATGTCCGATCGGGGTGTCAGAAACTGGATTGCAAACCGCGATGCATTCCTAGCCGCAGTGCGGCCGCAAAGTCCAGCGCGTGGCGCCGCCGCGACTGCTCAATCAGCCGCGCTCGCGGCAGGCGCCTCGGAACCTTGACACAAGAATCGTCTGATTTGCCTCAATACGTATCTGTCGCTTCATCAAGGCGCGACTTTCACCAAGCTCGTCGGCGAAACGCCAATACATCCAGCGGCAAATTACGGCCCGCCTTCGCCCCAGCCCCCTTTCGCTTTCCATCACACCAGCGCAAAGCCAATGCAGCTGCCCGAAATACCCAACACACAGTAGTGTGTTAGCGGCCGAATGGTGTTCTGTCACGACTAAAAAAGCAAGTACTTTTTTCCCATCGTTGACAATTGTTAGCGACGTTTCGCATCCAGAGGCGGCATCAATGCCCCCCGGGCTTCGTCGTTTAGCGGGTGACCTGGAGGCGCATGCGAACTTCGTCCTTCATACTTTCTTTCAATGCCTGCAGGAAGTGCGGTGCGTCCGCTGAAAGGCCTTGCGCGTTGCTCAGACATGCCTTGCTTCGTCGGTATCCGCAACGCTGCGCACCCGGCCGAGGCGGCATCGAGCCCCCGTTGGCAGCGTCGGTGAGAGCTACCACACCCTCCTCGCCGTGACCATCAACGGCCTTTGCAAAGCCGGGCGGTTCAAATTGCGAGCCGCACGCTCGATGGCCAGGAGAGCGACAACACGCGCACGTTGATTCTGCCGCTCACCCGCTCTTGCCGCGTTGGAATCGCCAGATCGCAGCGATGAAATCCATCAGTTCGGCCTCGGTTAAACGATTGGCCTGAGGGTCAGTGGGATAATCGGTGAAGTTCTCATCAAACAGTGCCTTTCGCTTGAGATGGGGAAATTAGCGCTCGCGGACCAATGCGTTGGACGGGCGAAAATGCTCATAGAATGACTTTGCCCGATTGCGCGGCGGCAAGAACGGCTCGCCGAGGCCAGCCTTGCGTATGGCCGCGAAGATCGGACCGCGCTCTCGGTTGATCCTCCCGTCGCGGACCATGGGGAACTGGCGATTGAAGCGCTCGAGGAACAGGACCTGCTGGCGGCTGAGGGACGGGTTGGCACGCGGGCGCGCCGATGGAACGATGCCGAGCTGGGCCAGGCGGTAGAAATCGGACACCACGTCGCCCCCCTCGAGACGTTCTCGATCATAAAGACGGACGCGCAGACGCTCTGGACCGAAGACCTCCGAATACAAGGAAAGAAGGCGGAAGAAGTCGAAATAGTGGGGCAAGGTCCCAGATCTTATCGGCGGGAAGACGCCGCCCTGGCCTCCCAGCTTCAGGCGGGTCGAATAGAGGCTTACCGCCAGCCTGTCCTGTCGCCGCAGGTAGACGATGATCTCGAAATCTTCCGGAGGAACGTCCACGAGATCGACGATCCGGCGGACGGCGTCGAGATGGCGCAGACGGCTGTGGCAGTGTTCATTGGAGAGGACGATATGATGGAACGAACCGGCATCCCGCTCCTCTCGCAGCCGGCTCTTCAACCGGGCGACATACTCGGGATGGCTGCAATCCTGCTTCCCCAATTCGATCATCTGAAGCTCGTCGCCAGCATCGGAATCCATCGCAGCGACGGCGATTTCCATATGGTTGGATGATCCGAACAGCCGCGGATACAAGATGCCGTGCGCCGCAAGTGCAGCACGGTCCCGATCCAATGCATTCTGAATCGAGGTCGTACCGGTTTTCTCGGTGCCGATGTGCAGAGTGACTTTCACGCACGCGTCTCAATTCGACTGGACAGGGAAAGGCCAGCGCACAGGCCCTCAGGCACGCGCGGCCCCATCTTCTTCCATGTGGGCAACGAGCCGGTTCATCAGCGTGCCGATCCAGGCGGCTTGCCCCGTATCGCTGATCCACGCTCGGGAAACGTACCTCACCTGCGCCGGCGGCGGATGATGGAAGATCGAACTGTCGCTCGACCTGTTGACGATCCGGTCGGCGAACTTCGACAGAAGCTCCCGCTCGCGGGTGCGAATGGGCTCCCAATCGGGGAGAATCGTGTGCTGGCTACAGCTCTGGCGAAATGTCTCGGCAAACACCTGGAACTCATCGGAGGTCTCGATCCGCTTGGCGCGTCGCATATAGGCCTTCCGCAACCGTTGACCCGGGGACTTCTTCCGATGCCGGCGGTATAGCATGTTCAGCGCTCGCAATAGCTCGACGCGCTCGGCCTCGAAGGAACGATTGACTCGCTCGTCAGAACTCTGGTCTTGAAGTTCCAACCCCACAGCCAACTTCATGAAGTACTCATACAGGTCCACATTGTCATAGAGGAGATTGTCGTAGGCGACGATATGGACTTTTTCCCGGCCAAAGGCTGCGGCGAGGTTCTCGATCTGAGACGCCTGGTCGAGGCGGCTGCGTTGTCCGCTGTCGGGTCCCGATGCCCGCGCGAGATACTCCGGAAAGGTGGCGTCCCCGCCGTGCTTGATCACCTCCTGCCAGTGCGAGACCCAGAAGCCACCAAGATGGCGCAGGAAATAAACGACCTCCACGTCCCAATCGGAAAGTACGTCAGCAAGCAGTACAAGCCGCTCCGGACGGAGGGTGCAGAAATTCTCGCTCGAAACGATCGCAGTATCCGCGGGCGCACTGCTGCCCGCAAGGCTCATCCGAACCTGCTGCATACCTTCTTCGTCGACGGTCCATTGCAGGAAGGAAGGTATCTTGTGGTGCCCGAAGATGGATATGAACTCTTCCGGGTACCAAACTCCTTGAGAGGCTAGATAATCCCTTTCCGCGGACAATCTCTTTTGCAGATAGGTCGAGCCGGTCTTGTGCTCACCTACATGCAGGATGAGCCTGCGGTGCTTGGTCGTGCTCATTATTCGGGCAGGCTCTTCAGCGGACCCGACGGCCATACCACTCCGCCTGCGTCCTCGACAAGGCTCATTTGCGAGCCGGACCGCCGCCGCTTGAAGTGGATGGTGCCCGGAACCGGCTTATGCGCGATGCCGGCATCGTAGGTCACCACGCTCCAGTGCCAGTCCTCGTGGCCGAAGCCGAGCTTGAGGTCATTTGCCTTGAACGGGAACCGCCGGTAGATCTCTGTACGCGCAAAGGACATCGCGTCCCAGTAGTTGGCCCAGGCGAGGTATTCCGGGTCGAACAGGCCGCTTTCTGAATCGATATGCCACCAGAGCGCCGTGTGCAGGCCGAATGCGATGTTGCACATGGACTGGCCGACCGCATCCGGGCGCTCCTGCGCCTGATCCCAGGCTGCCGTCAGCCAGTTGTTCGACCACAGATCGTCGCCATCGAGAAAGGTGCTGCAGGTGCCCGACGCCTCAGCGATTCCGATATTTCGTGATTGTCCCGGATCGCCGGTCTCCACCTCGAGAATCCGCACCGGTACGCTCTGCATTCGCGACAATCCGTGCTCAAGCACATTGCGCGTGTCCGGGGTCGGACGATCGAGCACCATGATGACCTCAACTGAGAGATTGCGGGCCGCCTGCGCATGCTCGATGGCTTCGCAGGCACTGCGCGCCGTCGCGCCGGACAGCACGCCCTCACGGTGGGCGGTGAGAATGACCGAGATGTCAGGCATCGCTGGTCTCTCCAATCATCGTCCGGATATGGGTCGCGTAGGCCTCGCGAGTATGCCTGGTGCGCACCCTTTCCCGCAGGTTGTTGGCTCGCCGGCGCCGCTCTTCCGGCTCACCGAGCATGGATTTCAGGGCCGTGACATAGGCTGCGGCATGGGAGCCGACCGGTATCGGCCAGCCGGTCTCCTCGTCGATCAGTTCGGGAATGCCTCCCGCGGCGGTCGCGACCATCGGGATTCCCATCTGTCCGATCTCGATCAGGATCGTCGGCATCCCGTCCCAGTCCGCCGTATAGAGCCAGCCGTCGCTGTCAGCGAGCGGCAATTCCTCGTAGGAGCGGAACGGAGGATGCAGCGTCAGGTTGGGCGGCAGGGCGGAGAGGTCCGGCGTCTCGTCGAGCACGGCCTTGCCCCAGCAATGGATGTCGATCTGCGGCATCGCACGCGCCACATCAACGACGATGTCGAACCGCTTCTGCAGGTCGAGCCTGCCGGCCCACAGCACCACGGGTCGGCGGCGGCGCCCGGCGGTCTGCAACTGCGCTTCGACGAGCGGAGTCTCGGGCGGCCGCTGCATGGCCGGTGTATAGAGCACGTGCAGCTTCGATGCCTGCCCCGGCGCGAGAGCGTAGCGCTCGGCCAGACCATCGGCCAGATAGCGGGTATCGATCAGCGCGCCCCGGAGATTTGGAAGAAGCGGCGCGAAGTACCAGACCGGATACCCGGTCTCGCGGCCCTCCGGCGTGCGGTCCGCGCAGAAGTAGTAACAATACAGGTCCGTGAACAGGCGCAGACGCGCGCCGTAAGTGGCGAACGTATCGAAGGCAAGCCGCGAATTGACGTTGAACACGGACTTGGGCGCGAGCCGGCGGATCACCTCGTAGAGCATCCGCTGGCGCAATCGCGTCGGCTGGGGTGGCAGCAGCGAAGAGATATCGACCGTCGGCACTTCATACGGGAACCAGTCGGGACGTTCCCAATCGTCAGCGTCCGTCCGCAGCACCACCGGCTTCGCCCCCGCCTCGTGCAGCGTGGTCGTCAGAACACCGGCAACGAAATCGGCGCCCCCCAGCTTGCCGAACGGCATCAGCACGATGGCGTCGCAGCCTGCCGCCGGAAGCGCCTCGACCACCCGGCGGTATCCGGCGTAGTCCTCATCGTGGTACGGCGGCACCATCGAGGGCGTCATGTCGTCGATGGCCGGTACATTCGGATCAAGGGCGGCGGCGGCATCTACCAGCGCCTGGAACTCCGGCGACCGCCTCGCCATGCGCATCCGGCGCAGATCGGCGGCCGCGCCCGGCGCCCGCGCGATGCGGCGGACGGCCGTCCACCGGGCCGGCGCAGCCAGCGAGGCCGGCAGCCAATACGGATCACGGGCGAAGTTGACGTTGTGGTCGAAGCTGAGGCCTGAATTTATCCCCAGCCGCAGCCAGTGATCAAACAGCCAGTCCGGATAGGACTTCAGGCTGGGATTGAGCGCCAGATAGTCCTCTGCATCGAAGAGCGGGGTCGGCGAAATCCGCCGGGCGACGCCGACACGCAGCCAATGGCGGAACAGAGGCTCTCCCGCCGGGCAACGGATGCCCAGGCGGGACAGTTCGGCAGCGTAGTGATCGGCATCGAACAGCGGTCCCGGGGGCATACCGCGTGGACAATCAACGCCCAGATAGCGCGCCAGCAATTCGACCGGCGTCGCGTCTTCCGGCGAGCCGCTCGCCTGGCGGTAGGCTTCGGCGTCGAAGAGCCAGATCACGTATCGGGAGAACAGTTCATCGTCGAGGTGAGTCCACCCCATGCCGATGGACGACAGCAGTTTGCTTGCTTGGCTCAGCCAGCGGGCCCGCTCGGCATCTTCAAACAATGCGCCTTCTGTGACTTCGTCCCCGGGTTCCTCGCTTTTCGCTGCGAAGCCCGGAGCCGGCGAGAGGCCCTGATGGCGGCCAAAGGCCAGAAAATGGACCAGCGGATCATGGTGTATGACCCGGTCCTCGAGCGCACGGTGATAGTGGTCGCGGTCGAACACCCGGCCGACGATCCAGAAATCCGGCAGATCGGGCGGCACGACGATGTCGGACTGGCGCTCCGGCCCGAACGATATGGGCAGGCTCCTGCTGTTGTTGTCGACCGCCGCCAGCGTCAGGAACACGCCGAGCGCGCGCCCCTCGATCAACGGCTCGGGGTACTCCGCGAGTACGCGTACGACGCCGGAGCCGGATCGGCTGGCATCGACGACGACCTCGGTCACCCTGTCTCGGATGATCCTGGCGTAGCTCATCGACCCGCCGTTGACCACGGCCACCAGCTTGTCGTCGGGCGCTCCGCTACGCTCGGGAAGGAAGAAGCGCAGCACCACCGGGCCGGCCGCTTGCGGGACTTCCAGCGTCGCGTCGAGCCCCAGCCAGTTGTCCCGGTAGGCGCCGTGTATCAACCTGAGCGTCGTCACCCCGATCCATCCCCTCGAATTGTCCGCGCAGCACAACTGCCGTCGGCTAACGTCTCCTCTCGCCGAAGCGCATCCGTCCCGGTCTAGCGGCTGCCGTGCACGTGCGCGCCTTGCCCTTCGCAGAGCTTCTCCGCCGCGATCGTCAGCGCCAAACCTTCTTCCAGGCTGTGCGTCGGCGTCCAGCCGAGGCCGGCGCGTGCCCGGGAAATATCGAGTACCACCCGCGGAACGTCGACACCACGTCCCGGAAGGTGGACAAGCGAGATCCGCCGGCCGGACAGCCGCTCGAACAGGTCCACCAGGTCGAGCAGGGATATCCCGACCGAACTGCCGATGTTGATTGGAGCCGACGGCACGTCGGCCGCGAGCGCCAGCACGGCGGCCTCGACCACGTCGTTGACATAGATGAAGTCGCGCACGACGCTGCCGTCTCCCCAGATCTCGAGCGGCTCGCCCGTCCGCGCCGCCCTGATGACGGCCGCCACGAAGCCCTGGCTGCCCTTGACCTGCTGGCCGGGACCATAGGGATTTGCGATCCTCAGCGAGATCGTGCGCATATCGGACCGCAGCCCGACGAGCCGCAGGCCGTGCTCCGCAACAAGCTTGCCCAGGCCATAGCTGCTGATCGGCTCGGTCGGATGACTTTCGTTGATGGTCGCCGTGCCGGTACGCCCGTAGACGGCACCGCCGGACGACAGGAAGACGAAGCGCTCGACGCCACGGGCCGCGCAGAGTTCGGCCACGTCGATGACGTGACCGGCTTCCGTCGCAAGTTCGGCGCTGATGGTCCGCATGGGCGAGCCAGGACGGGTTGTCCCGCCGGCAAATACGACGTTGGTACAGCCTTCGAGAGCCTCGTCGAGCAGCCCGGTCATCTCGGTCCGGCCGACATGAAAGCGGCTGAAGGCAACGTCGTCCGGCAGCCGACTGGCGAGCCCAACGACGGCGACGCCGCGTTCTGCGAGCCTGCGCGCGATGTGACATCCAAGGAAGCCGGCCGCGCCGATGATCAGCGTGGATCCGGTCGCAGGCCTGCTCATTGCCTCCGTCAGCATCGGCTAGCCGAATCGTGCGGTGCAATTGGCGGACTTCACTGCAGGAGCACCCTGTGATCGCAAACGGACGGAAGCCGGCTTCGGGGGATGCCGGGCCGGCGCCCAGACGCATCCGACACATGGGCGGAAATGTCAACGCAGGCCCGGCAAACGGTGCAGCCTCAACCGAATGCGACGTGGGCCGGATCGCGTCCGTCCCGTCTCCGGGATCGGCCGCCGTCTGTGTCTGGACCCGGTCGGAATCGTTGGACATGTCGTGCTATATCCCTGGCCCGGAGATCCCACGGGCCACGTATGCGCTTAAGCAAACGTGTCGCCTGACGGCTATGAATGCGATATGGCGGCCGGCAGGGGCCGCCGGGAGGGATTGGACATGCTGATCGGCGCCGTTGCCGACGATCTGACCGGCGCAACCGATCTCGCGCTGATGCTGGCCGCGGGGGGCATGCGTACCATCCAGGTGATGGGCGTGCCGGAGGACGTGGGGCGCCTCGAGACATTCGATGCCGTCGTGGTCGCTCTGAAGTCGCGTACCATTCCCGCACCCGACGCGGTCAGCCTGTCGCTCGCCGCCGCGCGGGCGTTGCGCGCGGCCGGCTGCCGGCAGGTGATATTCAAGTACTGCTCGACCTTCGACTCGACTGATGACGGCAATATCGGTCCGGTGGCGGATGCGCTGATGGCGGAGACCGGCGCCGAGGTTACCATCGCCTGCCCCGCCTTCCCGACCAACGGGCGGACCATCTACATGGGTAATCTGTTCGTCGGCCGGCAGCCGCTCGCAGAGAGCCCGATGCGCGATCATCCGCTGACGCCGATGCGGGACTCGGACCTCGTCCGCGTCTTGCAGCGCCAGACCGCATCGAAAGTCGGCCTCGTCCCCTTCCCAATCGTGGACAAGGGTGCCGCCGCGATCCGAACGGCAATCGCCGAGGCAGCGGAGCGTGGCGAGAGGATGCTGATCGTCGACGCCATCACCGACCGCGATCTGCGGGAAATCGGCTCGGCCGTTTCCGACCTGCCGCTGATCACCGGCGGCTCGGGAATCGCTATCGGCCTTCCCCAGAATTTCGCCAGGGCCGGTCTGCTAGAGGCGACCCCTGCGCCGCGCAAGTTCCCGGCGCCGCCGGGCCGCGCCGCGATCCTGGCGGGGAGTTGCTCACAGGCGACCCGCAGCCAGGTCAGCGCGGCAATCGCGGCCGGAATTCCGGCGTACAGGATCACGCCTGCAGCGCTCGCAGACGGGCGTCAGTCAGTCGAGGAAATGCTTGCCTGGGCAGCCGGGCAGGATCCGGCAAGGCCGGTGCTGCTGTACTCCAGCGACGACCCCGAGGCGGTGCGGCAGGTGCAGGCGGCGCTGGGCCGGGCGGAGGCAGGCGAGCTCGTCGAGCGCGCGATCGCGGCGGTCGGCACAGGACTTGTCGAGGCCGGCGTGACGCGATTGATCGTCGCCGGCGGCGAGACATCCGGTGCCGTGGTCGGCGCCCTCGGTGTCGCCATGCTCGAGATCGGGCCGGAGATCGATCCGGGCGTTCCCTGGACACGTGCACTGGACGGCCGCGATCTGGTGCTGGCGCTCAAGTCCGGCAATTTCGGCGCCACAGACTTCTTCATCAAGGCCTGGGACCGCCTGGCCTGATCGCCGGCTCCCATCAATACCCCGAGGAGATGCATGACTACCCAGTACGACCTCAACGGACAGACCGCGATCGTTACCGGTGGCGCCCAGGGAATCGGACGCGCCGTGGCCGAGCGCTTCGTCGCCTCAGGGGCCCGCGTCGTCATACTCGACCGCGACGCCGCGCTCGCCAGTAGCACAGCCACCGGGATCGGACCGCAGGCGCGCGCGGTCGCGGTCGACATCACCGATCTCGCCTCCGTCGAGGCGGCACGGGACGACGTGCTCGCCCAGGAGGGGCGGATCGACATCCTGGTCAACAATGCGGGGATCGCGGGCGCGAACGCCTCCACCTGGGATTATCCGGTCGAGGAATGGAACCGGATCATGGCGATCAACCTGAACGGCACATTCCACTGCTGCCGGGCAGTCGTGCCGGCGATGATCGCTGCCGGTTACGGACGGATCGTCAACAT
>JAEYRQ010000346.1 GCA_023435545.1 Pseudomonadota bacterium
GTCGAACTGTACCTCGACCCCGAGCGCATCTTCGTCTTCAACCCCGACGGCGGCCTCGCGGCGGCGGCCGCCGTGCGCCAGGCAGCGTGAGGCGCCGATGGCCCGGATCACCCTCGAGAACGTCGCCCATGCCTACGGCGGTCGACCGTTGGCGCCGGAGGACTATGCACTCAAACCCCTGAACCACGTCTGGGAGAATGGCGGCGCCTATGCCCTGCTCGGCCCCTCGGGCTGCGGCAAGACCACGCTGCTCAACATCATCTCGGGCCTGATCACACCCACGGAAGGCCGGGTGCTGTTCGACGGGACCGACGTCACCCACCTGCCGACCGAAGCCCGCAACATCGCTCAGGTGTTCCAGTTTCCGGTGATCTACGACACGATGAGCGTGCGCGAGAACCTCGCCTTCCCGCTGCGCAACCGCGGCGTGCCGACCCCGCTCGTCGAGCGGCGGGTGGCGGAGATCGCCGAGATGCTCGACCTGACGGCGACGCTCGACCGGCGCGCGCGCCGGCTCACCGCCGATGCCAAGCAGAAGATCTCGCTCGGGCGCGGGCTGGTGCGCCCCGACGTCAACGCCATCCTGTTTGACGAGCCGCTGACGGTGATCGATCCGCACCTGAAGTGGCAGCTGCGCACGCAGCTCAAGCGGCTGCACCGCGAGTTCGACTTCACCATGGTCTACGTCACCCACGACCAGACGGAGGCGCTGACCTTCGCCGACACCGTGGTGGTAATGTACGAGGGCGAGGTGGTGCAGGTCGGCACGCCGGAGGATCTGTTCGACCGTCCCAACCACACCTTCGTGGGCTACTTCATCGGCTCGCCGGGCATGAATGTGCTTCCTGCCGAGGTCGACGGGACGAGGGCACGGATCGGCGCCCACGAAGTCCGGCTCGCGGACGCCTATCCGGCGCTGGATCGGCGCGGCCGCGTCGAGATCGGCATCCGGCCCGAATTCCTGCGCCTCTCGCGAAACGTCGAGGGCATTCCGGTCAGCGTGTCGCGCGTCGACGACATTGGCCGGCTGAAGATCGTCCAGGTATCGCTGGACGGCCTGCCGATGAAGCTCGTCGCCCCAGAGGGTTCGGAGATTCCGGGCACGGATGCCAGGGTCCACTTTCAGGAGGACCGGGTCGGTGTGTTCGTCGACGGCCACCGGGTCAGCGGCCACCCGGCCGGCGCGGGGGCGAGCCGATGAACAAGCTCGAGAACAACAAGGCCTGGCTGCTGGTCATCCCGGTGTTCGCGCTGGTCGCCTTCAACGCGATCATCCCGCTGATGACGGTCGTCAACTACTCGGTGCAGGAGACCTTCGGCGCCAACGTCTTCTTCTTCGAGGGCGCCAAGTGGTTCCAGCAGGTGGTGCATTCGGAGCGCTTCCATGCCGCGCTCGGCCGGCAGTTGATCTTCACCTTCACGATCCTCGCCATCGAGATCCCGCTCGGCGTCGCCATCGCGCTGGCGATGCCGCGCAAGGGGCCTTGGGTCTCGGTCTGCCTGGTGCTGATGGCGCTGCCGCTCCTGATCCCGTGGAACGTGGTCGGGGCGATCTGGAACATCTTCGCGCTGCCCGACATCGGCCTGCTGGGGCGGATGCTGAATGGCCTCGGCTTCGACTACAACTTCACCCGGCAGCCGGGCGATGCATGGTTCACGCTGATCCTGATGGACGTCTGGCACTGGACCTCGCTCGTGGTGCTGCTGGCCTATGCGGGCCTGAGCGCCATTCCCGACGCCTATTACCAGGCAGCCCGCATCGACGGCGCCTCGCGCTGGGCGGTGTTCCGCCACATCCAGCTGCCGAAGATGCGCCGGGTGCTGACCATCGCGGTGCTGCTCAGGTTCATGGACTCCTTCATGATCTACACGGAGCCGTCGGTGCTGACCGGCGGCGGGCCGGGCAACTCCACGACGCTCCTGTCGATCGATCTGGTCAAGATCGCGCTCGGCCAGTTCGACCTCGGCCCGGCCGCGGCGATGTCGATCATCTACTTCCTGATCGTGCTGCTGCTGAGCTGGGTCTTCTACACGGTGATGATGCGCAACGAGGAACGGTCATGACGACTGCGCCCGACACGCTTGTCCGAACGGCACCGCTCGCCGCGGCCCGGCCGCGGGCGCGCCGGCGCATCCGCCTCGCCTGGCTGGTGCCGACCCTCTACATCATCTTCCTGATGGTGCCGATCTACTGGCTCCTGAACATGTCGTTCAAGAACACCAACGAGATCCTCGGTGCCTTCACGCTCTGGCCGCGCAACTTCACGCTGGCCAACTACCGGGAGATCCTCACCAATCCGACGTGGTACATGGGCTACGTCAACTCGATCATCTACGTGACGCTGAACACGGTGATCTCGGTCTCCGTCGCACTGCCGGCGGCCTATGCCTTCTCCCGCTACCGCTTCCTCGGCGACAAGCACCTGTTCTTCTGGCTGCTCACCAACCGCATGGCGCCGCCGGCGGTGTTCGCGCTGCCCTTCTTCCAGCTCTATTCGGCGATGGGCCTGTTCGACACGCACATCGCGGTGGCGCTGGCGCACTGCCTGTTCAACATCCCGCTGGCGGTGTGGATCCTCGAAGGGTTCATGTCCGGCGTGCCGAAGGAGATCGACGAGACCGCCTATATCGACGGCTACTCGTTTCCGAAGTTCTTTGTGAAGATCTTCATGCCGCTGATCGCCTCGGGCATCGGCGTGGCGGCGTTCTTCTGCTTCATGTTCTCCTGGGTCGAGCTGCTGCTGGCGAAGACGCTGACCTCGGTAGCCGCCAAGCCGATCGCAGCCGTGATGACCCGGACGGCGAGCGCGTCCGGCTACGAGCTCGGCCTGCTGGCGGCGGCGGGCGCGCTGACCATCATTCCCGGGGCCATCGTGATCTATTTCGTGCGCAACTACATCGCCAAGGGCTTCGCCCTCGGGCGGGTCTAAGAGCCCGTTTGGGAGTTGGTCATGACCACGACGCGCGCAATTCGATTGATCCGGCAGGAGCGGCCCGCAGCCGATACCCGGGGTATCGGCAAGGGTCGCGACGCCGCCA
>JAEYRQ010000442.1 GCA_023435545.1 Pseudomonadota bacterium
GCGACCTGCCTTTCGTAGGACTCGACGAAGTGATGGGTCCGCATCAGACGCGCTCCAGCTCCTTCTGGCCGAACAGTCCGTAGGGCCTGACCATCAGGATCACGATGATGACGACAAATCCGGAGATCTCCTTGAGGCCCTGGCCGATATAGCCTTCCGACAGGTCGCCGATGACGCCGATGATCAGCCCGCCGAAGCCGGAGCCCAGCGCGGAATCGAGCCCGCCGAGAATGGTCGCCGGGAACGACCTGAGGCCCATGAACCACATGTCGGGCGCGCGCGAGATCATCATCGCGAAGGCGATGCCGGCGAGCCCGGACACCACCGCCGCGATCGCCCAGGCGAGCGCCGAGATCCGCTTGACGTCGACCCCCATTAGCAGTGCCGTGGTCTCGTCCTGCGCGGTGGCGCGCATCGCCACGCCGATCCGCGTGTAGCGGAAGAACAGGAACACCGCCGTCATCACGCAGACGAACAGCACCAGCGCGAAGACCTGCTCGCTGAACAGCACCACCGGTCCTATCTCGATCAGCGATCCGGCGACGGAGGCCTCGAAGCTCTGCGCCTCGTTCCCCCACACCAGCACGATCAGGCTGCGCAGCAGCACCGCCAGGCCGATCGTCACCATGACGATGGCAAAAGTCGGCTGGCCGATCATCGGCCGGATGAACAGCCGCTCGATGACGACGCCGATGACCGCGGCGACGCCGATCGAGACGACGACCAGCACCGGGAACGGCAGCACCAGCTCGGTGCTGAGGCTCCAGCTCACATAGGCGACCAGCATCATCACCTCGCCCTGGGCGAAATTCAGCACGCCGGTGGTCTTGAAGATGATGGCGAACCCGATGGCGATCAGCCCGTAGATCGAACCGATGACGAGTCCGGAGGCGACGAGGTTGAGGAACAGGTCCATGTCGCTCTCCTCAGGTTCCGTACATGGCGTCGATGACCGGCTGGTACTTCTTCTCGATCACCGAGCGGCGCACCTTCATCGTGGCGGTGACCTCGCCGTCGTCGTGGTCGAGCTCCTTGTCGAGCAAGGTGAACTTGCGGATATTCTCGACCCGCGCGAACTCGCGATTGACGATCTCGACCTCGCGGGCGATCAGCTCACGCACGTCCTCGAGGCTGGCGAGGCTCTTGAAGGTGGTGTAGGCGAGACCGCGCTCCTGGGCCCACTTGCCAACCGTCTCGTAGTCGATCTGGATCAGCGCGCTGAGGTAGTTCCGCCGCTCGCCGATCAGCACCGCCTCGCGGATATAGATCGAATCCTTAAGCCGGTTTTCTATTAGCGACGGCGTGATGTTCTTGCCGCCCGAGGTGATGATGATATCCTTCTTGCGATCGGTGATCACGATCGCGTTGTCGCTCGCGATCTCGCCGACATCGCCGGTGTGCATCCAGCCGTCTCGGACGGCTTCTGCGGTCGCTGCCTCGTTCTTGAGATAGCCGGCAAATATCGTCGCCGAGCGGACCAGGATCTCGCCGTCCTCCGCGATACGGTGCTCGTAGCTCGGCAGCGGCGGGCCGGCATGGCCGAGCGTCGTGTGGCCGGGATACTGGCTGTGCGAGATCCCCGACAGTTCGGTCATGCCGTAGACCTGGTAGACCTTCAGCCCGATCGCCCAGAAGAACTCCAGCACCTCCGGCGAGATCGAGGCGCCGCCGCACAGCATCGTGCGCGCCCGGTCGAGCCCCATCGCCTTCTGCAGGGCGCGGAAGCAGACGATCCACAGCGCCGCGTAGACGATCCGGTCGCGCGTCGACGCGAAGCTTCCCCCGGCGGCCAGCCGGCGGCGGGCGATCGGGCGGCTGAGCCTGAGGCTGGTCTCGACGACGCGCTGCTGAAGCCGTGTGGCATCCTTCAGCTTGACCATCACGCCGTATTGCAGCTTCTCCCATATGCGCGGGACGCCGAGGAAGCCGGGCGGCGCGATCTCGCGCAGGTTCTGCACGACGGTGTCGATCGACTCGGCGAAGTTGACCGGTGTGCCATTGACCAGCTGCATGATCGTCGAGCACAGCCGCTCGGCGACATGACAGAGCGGCAGGTAGCAGAGCACCTCCCAGTTGGTCTCGTCGATGCCGTGACGCTCCGACAGGCGCAAGCCTCCCCGGATCAGCCCGCCATGCGTCAGCATCGCGCCCTTGGGCAGTCCGGTGGTGCCGGACGTATAGACCACCACGGCGACGTCGTCGGGGGTGAGCGCGGCGATCGAGTCCTCGAACAGGCTGGCGAACTCGGCGCGTTTCGAGCGGCCGAGCGCCGAGACCTCCTCGAAGCTCATCAACCGGTCGCGCGGATATTTCGCCATGCCCTTCATGTCGACGCAGACGATCTTCTGCAGGTCCGGCAGGTCGCCGCCATGGGCGATCGCGTCGAGCACCTTGTCGGTCTGCTCCTGGTCGCCGCAGACGACGACCTTCGCGCCGGAATGCTCGAGGATGTATCTGAGCTCCGGCCAGGGATTGGTCGGATAGACGCCGATGCAGGCGCCGCCGAGCCCCTGGATGGCCAGGTCGGCGTACATCCATTCCGGCGTGTCCTCGCTGGCGACCGCCAGGAAGTCGCCCTTGCCGACGCCGAGCGCAGCCAGCCCGAGCGCGAAGTCCTTCGCCCGCTCGTAGTAGTCGGCGAAGGTCGAGCGCTGCCAGACGCCGAGATCCTTCTCGCGGAAGGCCAGGCGATCGGGATGCGTCTGCGCCCAGTAGCGCAGGAGGCCCGGCAGCGTCGACGTCTCGAACAGGGCGGTATCGCGCAGCATCGTCAGTTCCGCCCCAGATAGGCCTGGATGACCGCCGGGTCGGCGGATATTTCCGCCGGCGTACCTTCCGCGATGAGCGCGCCGTGGTTGAGCACCGCGATGCGGTCAGAGATGTCCATGACGATCCCCATGTCGTGCTCGACCATCACGACCGTGATCCCCAACTCGTCGCGGATGTCGAGGATGAAGCGGGCGATGTCCTCGGTCTCCTCGGCATTCATGCCCGACACCATCTCGTCAAGCAGCAGCAGCTTCGGCCCGACGGCGAGTGCCCGACCGAGCTCCACCCGCTTCTGCAGGCCGTAGGACAACAGGCCGACCGGCATGTCGCGCAGGTGCTCGATCTCGAGGAAGTCGATGATCTCCTCGACCCGCCGCCGGGCCTCGATCTCCTCACGCCGCGCAGTTCCCCAAAACAGCGCGGCGGTGAGGGGATTGGCCTTGAGCGTGTGATGCAGCCCGACCAGCAGGTTCTGCACGACGGTCGCGTGCGAGAAGATCGCCAGGTTCTGGAAGGTGCGGCCGATGCCGAAGCCGGCGAGCTGGTGGGTTCGGGCGCGGTGGATCTCGTGGCCGTCGAAGACGATCCGCCCATCGCTTGGCGGAAACAGCGCGCTGATCAGGTTGAACAGCGTCGTCTTGCCGGCGCCGTTCGGGCCGATGACGGAGTAGATCGCGCCGGGCTCCACCGCAAAGCCGACGCCGTTGACGGCGACGAGGCCGCCGAAGCGCTTGGTGACGCCCTCGATGGTCAGCAGCGCCGTCACGACAGCCACCTCTTGCGCCGCTTGTAGTGCTTCACCTCGCGGTAGTTCTTGCGCGAGCCGCCCTCCGAGAAGCCGAGGTAGAACTCCTTGACGTCGTCGTTGCGGGCGATGCGCTCCGCCGGCCCGTCCAGCAC
>JAEYRQ010000443.1 GCA_023435545.1 Pseudomonadota bacterium
CATGAACACTCTGCTGATCGACAGCCAGCAGATCGATTCGGGAGAGGCGCTGGACGAGAATTTCCGCAAGATCGCTGCGTCGGAGATCGAGCTGTTCCGGCAGGAGAAGGCCGCCCGCGAGGGCGCCGCCGAGGCATCCCGCATCACCGACTCCGAACTGCTGCGCGAGGTGATGAACACGGTCGGGCGCAAGGGCAGGCTCGGCGAGCAGATCCGCTGCGTCGTCTCCGTGTCGATGCTGACCGAAGGCTGGGACGCCAACACGGTCACGCACATTCTGGGCGTGCGCGCCTTCGGGACGCAGCTCTTGTGCGAACAGGTGATCGGCCGCGGCCTGCGCCGCCAGTCCTACGAGCTCGATCCCGCCACTGGGCTGTTCGAGACCGAGTATGCCGACATTCTTGGCATTCCCTTCGATTTCGCCACCGAGCCGCAGCAGGTGGTGAAGAAGCCGCCGAAGCCGGTCACGAGCGTCCATGCCGTGCGCGAGCGCGAACGCCTGGCGATCCGCTTCCCGCGGGTGGCGGGATACCGGACCGACCTGCCCCAGGACCGCATCAGCGCGACGTTCACCGAGGGGTCCAGGCTCGAGCTCACGCCCGCACTGGTCGGCCCGTGCACCGCGCGCCTTGAAGGTCTGGTCGGCGAGGGCCACGACATCTCGCCCGCCGCGCTCGACGACATGCGGCCAAACACGGTGTCGGTCCACCTCACCAAGAAGCTGGTCGAGCTCTACTTCCGCGATGGCGACGAGCCGCCGCCCTACCATCTCTACAGCCAGATCCAGCCGATCACGCGGCGGTGGACCCGGGACTGCCTGGTGACGAAAGGCGGCACCAGGGCCGGCATGCTGACCTATGCCGAACTGGCGGAGATGGCGGCGGGGCTGATCTACAAGGCGATCGTGCACGAGGCTGGCGCCGACGGCGCGCCCGTGGTCAAGGCGATGCTCGATCCCTACAATCCCCACGGCAACACCAGCCACGTCGCGTTCATCACCACCAAGACCAATCTCTGGCAGACCTCGCCTGAGCGATGCCACGTCAACTACGTGGTCTGCGATTCCGACTGGGAGGCCGAGTTCGCGCGGGTGGTGGAGGGGCATCCGGCGACCCTGTCCTACGTCAAGAACCAGGCGCTCGGCTTCGAGGTGCCCTATCTGGACGGCTCCGTCAGCCGCAGATACCTGCCGGACTTCATCGTCTCGATCGACGACGGACGGGGCCCGGACGACCCGCTCAACCTCGTGATCGAGATCAAGGGCCTCAAGGACCTGAAGTCCAGGATCAAGGCCGAGACGATGCGCGCGCTGTGGGTGCCGGGCGTCAACAACCTCGGCCGCTTCGGGCGATGGGACTTCGCCGAGTTTACCGACGCGTTCGCGATCGAGGAGGAGTGGGGGGCGATGGTGGAGCGGATCGCCACCGTCCGGACGGAAACGGAAGAGGTGGTTTAGTATGGCGGGGGCGAGCTTCAAGACCAATCCGGTGCATCTGCAAGAGCTTCTGAAGGATTGCAGTTCGGGCGAACTGCAGCTGCCGGATTTCCAGCGCAGCTGGGTGTGGGACGAGGACCGTATCAAGAGCCTGATTGCCTCGGTCTCCCAGGCCTTTCCGGTCGGCGCGCTGATGACGCTGGAGACCGGCGGCGAGGTCGATTTCAAGCCGCGACCGATCGAGGGTGCACCCGAGGCCGCGAATGCTGCAAAACCCCGAGCGCTGCTCCTCGACGGCCAGCAGCGGATGACCTCGCTCTACCAGGTGTCTCTCCGAGGCGAGGTGGTGGAGACGGTCACCCCGCGCAAGAAGCGGGTAAAGCGTTGGTTCTACATCGATATCCTGAAGAGCCTGGAGGAAGGCGCGGACCGCGAGGCGGCGATCGTCGGTGTTCCCGAGGACAGGATCGCGCGGGAACAGTTCGGGCGTGAGGGCAGTCTCGACCTGTCGACGCCCGAGCGCGAATACCAGATGCTGCACTTTCCGGTCAGCCGGATATTTGACTGGGATGCCTGGCAGGATGGGTTCAACGACTATTGGAAGGATGAGGAAAAGCGGCTCCTGTTCCGTCAGTTCAAGCAGGAGATACTGGAGAAATTCAAGGCATATCAGGTCCCGGTCATCACCCTGGACCGTTCGACGACCAAGGAAGCCGTCTGCGTCGTCTTCGAGAAGGTGAACACCGGCGGCAAGCCGCTCGATGCCTTCGAGCTGGTCACCGCCATGTATGCCGCCGACGGCTATCAGCTTCGCAAGGACTGGTATGGCGAAGGCGCGAGCGATGGCGGGCGTCACAGCCGCTTCGTGTCCGCGCAGCGGCTCGCGGACGCCGAGAAGGGCATTCTCGCCGAGGTTGCCAACACCGACTTCCTGCAGGTCGTCTCGCTGTTTCACACGCGCGAGCATCGGCGGGCGGCCGAGGCCGACGGCAAGCAGGGACGGGAACTGCCGCAGGTCAAGGCCAACAGGCAGGCCTTGCTCAGCCTGCCTCTCGAGGCCTACCGGAAGTATCAGGACCAGGCCGAGCGCGGCTTCCTGACGGCGGCCAAGTTCCTTCACATCCTGCACATCTACCGCGTCTTCGACCTTCCCTATCAGTCGCAGATCATTCCGCTGGCCGCGATCCTCGCCGATATCGGCGACGCCTGGGAGCATGAGTCGGTGCGGGCGCGGCTCGTCCGCTGGTATTGGTGCGGCGTCTTCGGCGAGCTCTACGGCTCGGCGGTGGATACGCGCATCGCCCGCGACTTCATGGAGGTGCCGGCCTGGGCGACGGGCAGGACCGAGACCGAGCCGACCACCGTCAGCGAGACGATCTTCCGGGCGGACCGCCTGAAGACGATGCGCATGCGCCTGTCGGCCGCCTACAAGGGCGTGAACGCGCTCTTGATGAAGGAGGGCGCGCGCGACTTCCGCTCTGGCCAGAAGTTCGACCATACCGTGTTCTTCGGCGAGAACGTCGACATCCACCACATCTTCCCGCGGGCGTGGTGCGACTCCCGCAAGATCAAGCCGGAGATCTACGATTCGATCATCAACAAGACCCCTCTCGCCTATCGCACCAACAGGATCATCGGCGGCGATGCTCCCTCGGTCTATCTCGCCCGCCTCGAGGACGGCGCCCCGCCGGACCGGCCGGCGATCGAGCGTGACCGTCTGGACGCCAGCCTGGCGTCCCACCTGATCGATCCGGCGCTGCTGCGCGCGGATACGTTCGAGGCATTCGCGGCGGACCGCCAGGCCCGGCTTCTGACACTCATCGAGCAGGCGATGGGCAAGAAGAGCTATCGCGGCGAGGTTCCAGAGGAAGGCGACGACGACGAGCGCGACGAGGACAGCGCCGAGGCCGAGATGACGATGGCGGCGGCGGAGTGAGGGGGATGGTCACTGAAACGCAACCCGCTTCGGACTTTGCTCACAAGCGGTTCTGGGCTGTTCTGGAAGAGCGCCACCCGGAAGAAATCAAGCGAAGGGCGCACAAGGCTCGTCTCCACTGGCAACGCGGCCTGCCGGAAAACGCTCTTGTGGTCACGATGTTCATCAATCCGACCCAGAGCGAATGCGGAGTCTGCCTCGGCCGGAATAAGTCGATCGGCGCGGTCGATGTCGAGGAGAGGCTGAAGCCTTTTCAGGATCGGATCAACGAACAGCTCGGTCTCGATCCCGCGCAAAGCTTCCCCGACTTCCCCTTCGCATCACGATGGTCGGTCGACTGCTATGACGAGGACAACTGGCCGGCGATGGTCGACTGGATGGTGACGGAAGCCTCGAGATACGAGCGGGTCCTGTCCGCGCTGCTGCGGGGGAGCTCTCCCAATCGCATCGCAGGTGGCGCATGAACTGGAATCAGACCCTCTTCCTCCACACCGGCTGGACATCCCGCTACGACGGCAGCGAGGTGCCGGAGGGCGGGCACCTCTATCTGAAGAACGCGATCGGGGTGGAGAGCGAGAACTTCCGGTCGTTCGACGGCTGGTGCTACGGCTATGCGCCGGTCAGCCGCACCAGCGAGGGGCGGGCGGAAACCGGCATTCCGGACGCCGGCCGCACGCTGAAGATCGACAAGCTCGGCGCCTCGCGGTTCGTGGACGAGATCGACGGCATTACCGTCGTCTGGACGGCGCGCCATCCGCGCGGCGGTCCGGTGGTCGTCGGCCTCTACGACAATGCCACCGTCTTCCGGTTCATGCCGCCTCTCGGGCAGGCGCGGCCCTACATCGCGAAGGCGCGGGCGGCGGATTGTCACCTGGTTCCCGAGCCCGTCCGCACCTTCGAGATCATTCACAAGCGCAAAGGCTTCCCGGGCATGGCCGCCGCCTGGTTCCCGGGGCTGCATGCAAACGGGCCAGCGCACGACATGCTCGCAGCCGTCGCCGCCTACCTGCCCGACGTCCGCAGATACTCGCATACCGGGGAGAAGCTCTGACATGGCCCGCCGAACCACCCCCCCCCGAGAAATCCGTCGATGCGCTGACCCATGATGGCGCGCGGCGGATCAACAATCCGACGGCGGAGATGGCGGCGCTGTTCGAGCAGCAGCAGGAGATGCTGGGCGAGGGCGAGCGCGAGATGAGGCTGGCCCGCCCCCGGCCGATCGCCGAGGGCGAGGCGCGCGAACGCGATGCCGATCTCGACCCGCAGATTATCTGGAACGGGGTGCGCATTCGCATCACGAAGGACCAGATGCGCCAGCTCGCCGAGACCGGCGAACTGGAGATCGGCGACGCCCAGCTCGTCTGGCGCGGCAAGGACCGGCAGGACTGGTCCGATCTCGTCGTCAACGCGCCGCCGATCTACGTGCAGGAGAAGGTGCATCCCAAGGCGATCATCGACGACCTGAAGCGGCGCACCGACGCGCGGCGCGAGACCGAGACCGAGACGCCGGACCTGTTCGCCGATTTCAACGGCCTGCCTGATCCCGAAGCGCGCGCCGAGTTCTGCAGCCACGCCCAGCACCGGACGAACCGCTTCATCCTCGGCGATTCACTGCAGGTGATGGCGAGCCTCGCCGAGCGCGAGGCGATGCGGGGCAAGGTGCAGTGCATCTATTTCGACCCGCCCTACGGCATCAGAATCGACGCTACGTGGTGGGTGTAACATGCCTGACCTGTATGTTGCCAATACAGATAATGCGTGGTTTGACTTCCTAAAGTCGCGGTCCCCATTGGAGGATGTGAATTTTTGGAAGCCAAGCCCACAGACTTTTCGCGCAATAAACGAAGGGCAATTGTTTGTATTCCGGTTGAAGTCCCCGCGCGATCAGATTGGCGGTTACGGTGTACTCGCGAGCAGTATCAATGTTCCAATTCAATTGGCGTGGGATTCGCTTGGAGAGCGAAACGGAAGCCCATCAATGGCGCATATGATCAGCGCTATTCGAAAATATAGACCCGGGCAGGAAATTACTCCGCAGACTCTTATCGGTTGTCGCATCCTTATATCTCCCGTATTTTTTGACGAGGAGGAGTGGTTCCCTGTGCCATCCGATTGGTCCTCGAATATCGTAACCGGTAAGGTTTATAGCTCAGAAACGTATATTGGCTCGCAACTTTTCGCCGATTTGGAGGCTAGAACCAATAGCAGTATCCTTTTCGAGCGCGGCAAGAAAGAATTCGAGGGACCGGGATTCTCCGAAGGCGAGCAGAGCCGCTACGGCCCACCGATACTCGTTGCCCCGCGTCTGGGGCAGGGCGCATTCCGAATTAAGGTCGCTGAAGCGTACCATTTTCAGTGTGCACTGTCTGATACCAAAGTCCTTCCCGCGCTGGAAGCAGCGCATATACGACCCTACGCGGAGGGTGGAAGTCATTCAGTCTCAAACGGGCTCTTCCTGAGAAAGGACATCCACAGCGTGCTCGATGCTGGATTTGCCACTTTTTCTGATGAGTTGAGGTTCCATGTAAGCAATAAGATAACTGAAGTATTCAATAACGGAAATGAGTACAAACGGTATCATGGGCAAAAGATTAAAAATCCGGTCCTCGAAATACATCACCCGTCCCTTGAGTTCATTCGATGGCACCAAGCTGAGAGATACGTTGGGGACTAATTGTTGCTCAGCATCCGGCCACCCACCTGCGGCTCCGGCACGACGGCGACGGTCGCCGAGCAGTGGGGCCGGCGCTGGATCACAATCGACACCTCGCGCGTGGCGCTGGCGCTTGCCCGCACGCGGCTGATGGCGGCGCGCTATCCCTACTACCTGCTGGCCGACAGCCCGGAGGGCCGCGCCAAGGAGAGCCAGCTCACCGGCAGGGTCCAGCCGCAGACGCCGACCGCCGGCGACATCCGCCAGGGCTTCGTCTACGACCGCGCGCCGCACATCACGCTGAAATCGATCGCCAACAATGCCGAGATCGACGTGATCTGGGACAAGCGGCAGGAGGTTCTGGAGCCGCTGCGCGCCGAACTGAACGAGAAGCTGCAGGCCGCCTTCGAGGACTGGGAGATTCCCCGCGACCTCGACCAGTGGCTGGAGACCAAGGACGGCGCGGCGAAGGCTGGCCTGATCACCGCCCGCGTCCGCGACATGCACAGGAGCTGGTGGGAGGGCCGCATCGCCCGGCAGAAGGAGATCGACGACTCGATCGCCCGCGCCGCCGATGTCGCGATGCTCTACGACCGCCCCTACGAGGACAAGACGAAGGTGCGCGTCGCCGGCCCCTTCACCGTGGAGAGCCTGTCGCCGCACCGCGTCGTCACCGCGACCGACGACACGCTGGCCGGCGAGATCGACGCGGCCGCAGGCGCGATGCAGCGGGGCCCGCGCAACGTGCCCGAACAGGACTTCGGCCAGATGGTGCTCGAGCATCTGCGCACCGCCGGCATCCATCAACAGGACAAGCGCGACGCCATCCGCTTCTCCGCGCTCGAGCCCTGGCCCGGCAACTGGATCGCGGCGGAAGCCCACTACAGCGGCGGCGACGGCCGCACCAAGCGCGCGGGCATCCTGATCGGCCCGGAATTCGGCACGCTGACCCGCAGCCATATCACCGCGGCCGCCCGCGAGGCGGCGGAGGCCCGCTTCGACGCGCTGGTCGCCTGCGCCTTCAACTTCGAGGCCCAGGCGAGCGACCTCACCCGACTCGGGCCGCTGCCGATCCTGAAGGCCCGCATGAACCCCGACCTGCACATGGCCCAGGACCTGAAGAACACCGGCAAGGGCAACCTGTTCGTCGTGTTCGGCGAGCCGGACATCGACCTGATCGAGACGCCGGACGGCGAGTTGCAGGTGAAGGTCAACGGCGTCGACATCTTCGATCCCGCCACCGGCGAGATACGCTCCGACGATGTCGGCGGCATCGCCTGCTGGTTCATCGACACCGACTACGACGAGGAAAGCTTCTTCGTCCGCCACGCCTACTTCCTCGGCGCGGCCAGGGAGGGCGGCGGCCCCTACAAGGCACTGAAGACCGCGCTCAAGGCCGAGATCGACGAGGACGCCTGGGCGACGCTGTATTCGGATACGTCACGGCCGTTCCCGAGGCCGGCGACGGGGCGGATCGCGGTGAAGGTGATCAACCACTTCGGGGATGAAGTGCTGAAGGTGATGGGGGTATAGGGGGGGCAGACAGATGGACGAGGAGGCATTTGCACGTATCGAGGCGATACTTCTTTCCAGATTGGAGCAGCTCGGTCTGCAAGATCTGGTAGATGACGAACCTTACATTATTGACGGAGACGATGGTGCTCCGATTCGGTTGGCCTCTCCACGTGACCGACTGATCGGACGGCTTAAGGCGTTCGAGCGTTACATGCGCGTCTTCGAGAAGCAGACGTACGATTCATCCCTGAGCGGGATGAACGAACTTTTGCTCTCGATGCCCGAACGTCCAGATCGGCCTAAGCAATTTCCGAAGAGTGCGACGATTGCTATTCCATCTCGTGTCGGCGATAAGGAGGTGGCATTGGACCTGTCTGAGATCCCTGATATTGCGGACCTCCAGAAGCGGCTCCACACTCTGATCGTTCGAATTCTGAGGGAGTCCTGATGTCCACAAAACTGACGGAAGCCGAAGCAATAGCGGAAATAGATGCGATACTGTCAGACTTCGCCGGTATTGCGCCGCCAAAACTGCGACCCACGACGAAGTTGGTGGGGGGTAAGCTCTATGAGCTCTACGTTCTGGCCCGCGCCCTGCAAGAATTGGCCTCTCGAGGCTGGTACATCTATTTTCGGGGATCCGAGGTCAAGTTCCGAGCCAGTCCAGGAGACATCCATACAGGTGATCCA
Source organism: Pseudomonadota bacterium (assembly GCA_023435545.1). GTDB lineage: Bacteria > Pseudomonadota > Alphaproteobacteria > Rhizobiales > Tepidamorphaceae > Tepidamorphus. The sequence goes on from JAEYRQ010000443.1 coordinate 8,230, forward strand.
CACTTTGAAATCCAATCTTCGGCGTCTGGAGCGGTTGAATTTGAGGTTCACACCGATGTGCAAGTAATGACGTTAGGCTTTGCCCTGAAGCGGGTGAATGACCGAAGCGGCTACCATGAGATCGATATCGTCGCGGTACGAGCGGGCACTACTGGAAAGCCGCGGCATGACCAAATCGCACTTGGGATCGAGTGCAAGTCCAACGCTGAATTTTCGAAAGCACATGTACGAGAAGTGCTGGGTCGCCGAAGAGAACTGAGCATGTACACGGGCGTGGACCACCTCGTTCCACTAGCTCGGAACGCGGTCGTTTCAGTGAAAGTCGACCCGCCATCAGAGTATTGGTTAAGATATATTGACAGCAAGGGTGATAATTATTCAGAAAGCCCTGCCGTATTCGGCGTTGATTTGCAGTGTTGGTGTCCATAATCCATGCCCACCATCCTCGCCGACAGCTTCACGGCATCCCTCGCCCGTCTCGCCAATGACGAGCAGAAGCAGGCGAAGCTGACGGCGTTCGACCTGCAGACCGATCCGGACCGGCCGGGGCTGCAGTTCCACCGGGTCGACCGGTCGAAGGATCCGAACTTCTGGTCGGTCCGGGCGAGCCGCGACATCCGCATCATCGTCCACAAGACCGGGGCGAGCGTGATGCTCGCCTATGTCGGCCATCATGACGATGCCTATGCCTGGGCCGAGCGGCGTCGGATCGAGGCGCATCCGAAGACCGGGGCGATCCAGATCGTCGAGGTGCGCGAGCGCGTCGAGGAGGCGGGCCCCGGCAGGCCGCCGCAGGGCGAACTGGATCTCGCGCCGCAGGTGTCTCCGCCGATCTTCGCGGGGCTTAACGGCGATGATCTCCTGTCGATCGGCGTGCCGGAGGACTGGCTGGCCGATGTCGGCGCCGCCACCGAGGACTCGTTCTTCGCGCTGGCCGGGCACCTGCCCGCCGAAGCCGCCGAGGCCCTGCTCGAATATGCCGCGACCGGCAGGCTGACGCCGGCCGCGCCGCCGGCGCCCGACCCGCTCGGCCATCCCGACACGATGCGGCGCTTCCGTGTGCTGGACGGGGCCGACGAACTCGCCGCCGCGCTGGATGCCCCGTTCGACAGGTGGTCGGTGTTCCTGCATCCCGCGCAGCGCGGCGTGGCGGAGCGCCGCTTCAACGGCCCGGCGCGCGTGGCCGGCTCGGCCGGCACCGGCAAGACCGTGGTCGCGCTGCATCGCGTTGCCCGCATCCTCAACGCCGATCCGGATGCGAGGGTGCTGCTGACCACATTCTCCGATCCGCTGGCGCGCGCGCTCCAGCGGAAGCTGTCGATCCTGCTCGGCGGGCGGGATCATCTCGCCGGCCGCGTCACCGTCGCGTCCTTCCGGCAGATCGCGGAGGAACTCTATGCGCTGGCGACCGGGCGCAGCCCGCGTCTGGCCGACGAGGCCCTGATCCGCAGCCTGCTCGGCAAGGCCGCGGAGGCGACCGGTGTCACCGAGGTCTCGCCGCAGTTCCTGTTGTCGGAATGGCGGCATGTGATCGACGCCTGGCGCATCGGCTCGGCCGGGGCCTATGCCGAGGTGCCGCGCATGGGCCGCAAGAACCGGCTCGGCGCAAGACAGCGCGAGCGCCTGTGGACGCTGTTCGAATTCGTCCAACGCGAGATCGCCCGGCTCGGCCTCGTTACCTCCGCGATGGTGTTCGATACCGTGCGCGCCGCCTATGACGGCAGCGCAGCGAAGCCGTTCAGTCATATCGTCGTCGACGAGGCGCAGGATCTCGGGGTGGCGGAACTGCGGCTCCTGGCCGCGATCGCTCGGCAAGGGCCGGATACGCTCTTCTTTGCCGGCGATATCGGCCAGCGCATCTTCCAGCAGCCATTCTCCTGGAAGGGGCTCGGCATCGACGTGCGCGGCCGCTCGTCGACGCTCAGGGTCAACTACCGCCCCTCGCATCAGATACGCCTGCGGGCGGACCGGCTGCTTCCCCATCTGCTGCGCGACGTCGACGGACTGGAGGACGAGCGCAGCGGCGTCGTCTCCGTCTTCGACGGCATCGAACCGGAGATCGTCGTCGCGCCCGACGCGGCCGAGGAGACCGCCGGCATCGCCGCGTTCCTGACCCGCCTTGAGTCGGAGGGGATCGCCCCTGCCGAGATCGGCGTTTTCTACCGCTCGGATGATCAGCGCGCCCGCGCGCGGGAGGCCGTGACCGCGGCAGGTCTGCCGATACGGAAACAACTTGAAGCCGGCGGTGAAGCCGATGAGGGGGTGCTTGTCGCGCCCATGCATCTGGCTAAGGGGCTCGAGTTCCGTGCGGTTGCGGTCGTTGCCTGCGACGAGGGCGTGCTGCCGCTCGCCAGCCGGGGCTCGGACGTCGCCGACGAGTTCGAGCTCGACGAGGTCATAGCGACCGAGCGCCAGCTGCTCTATGTCGCCTGCACGAGGGCGCGCGAGCGGCTGCTGCTCTCCGCAGTCGCGCCCGGCTCCGAGTTCCTCGAGGATCTCGATCTGTAGGCATTTGGTTCGATGCGGCTTCGTCATCAGCTGACCGACAGAACCGCAACGGACGTCGAGGCGGATCGCGGCTTCGTCACGTTCCCGGCACACCTGAGGCGCACGCGACAGGATTCGAACCTGTGACCTCTGCCTGCGGATCCGCGCGCCTTATCCGCAGCCCCTCTCCCCGATTGCCCGCCCGGCGCCGATCCGCTATGGTCCGCGCGATTTCGAGGCGAGGCACCCGTAGCTCAGCTGGATAGAGCGCTGCCCTCCGAAGGCAGAGGTCACAGGTTCGAATCCTGTCGGGTGCGCCAATTTCCATATCAAATCAAGTGAGTTACAGGACACGTCAATGTGACCAGTCCGTGCTCAGGATTATCTGGCACAATTTTGGCACACCCGTCTCAGCACGGGAGTGATGAAAGTGGCAACGATCCGCGAGAAAGGCCCCTACCAGTGGGCAGTGCAGATCAGGCGCAAAGGCTGGCCGAATCAGAGCGCCACCTTCCGCACTAAGAAGGACGCGCAGGCATGGGCGCGGAAGATCGAAGGCGAGATGTACCGCGGCCAGTTC
>JAEYRQ010000448.1 GCA_023435545.1 Pseudomonadota bacterium
ACCTGGAACTGGTCGCGACGCTGGCGGGCGAGCGGCGCGGCAGCCTGCTGTCCGCGATCGACCGGACGCTGACGGCACCGGGCGGCCGCGAGCTGGCGGGTCGCGTCGCCTCGCCGCTGACCGATCCGGGGGCGATCGCCGCCCGTCACGACGCAGTCGAATGGCTGGCCGAGCGCGGTGACGTCCGGCGCGCCGTGCGAGAGACGCTGCGCACCGCCCCCGACATCGCCCGGGCGCGGGCACGAATCGCCGTCGGTCGCGCCGGTCCCCGCGACCTCGCCGCGATCCGCGATGGCATCGCCGCCGCCGCCATTGCCGCCCAGTGCCTCCGTGCTGGAGGCGAGGCGGGTGGCGCGATCGTCCGGATCATCGAGCGGCTGGGCGCGCCGGATGCCGATCTGCACGCCCGGCTCGAAGCGGCGCTGGTCGACCGCCCGCCTCTCCTGCGGCGCGACGGCGGCTTCGTCAGGCCGGGCTGTTCGGCCGACCTCGACGAGGCGCGCGGCTTACGCGACGAGAGCCGCAAGGTGGTCGCCGGCCTCCAGGCGAAATACCAGGACCAGACCGGCATCCGCACGCTGAAGGTTCGCCACAACAACGTGCTCGGCTATTTCGTCGAGATCACCGTCCAGCACATGGAGAAGATGTCGGCCGAGCCGCTCGCCGGCACCTTTTTCCATCGCCAGACGCTGGCGAACCAGGTCCGCTACTCGACTGCCGAGCTGGCCGATCTGGAAGGCCGCATCGCCACGGCAGCGGAGCGCGCACTGGCGCTGGAAGGCGAGATCTTCGATCAACTCGCCGAAGCCATCCTCGCCGACGGGACGGCGCTGGAGGCGGCTACCGCGGCGCTCGGCGAGCTCGACGTCCATGCAGGCTTCGCGGAACTCGCGGTCGAGCGCGACTATGTGCGTCCGCTGGTCGAGGAGGGCGCCATCTTCGAAATTGCCGGCGGCCGCCATCCGGTCGTCGAGCAGGCGCTGGCAGCGGATGCGGCCGGACCCTTCGTCGCCAACGACTGCGACCTGTCGCCGCCCGACGGAGGCTGCGACGGCCAGATCATGCTGTTGACCGGCCCGAACATGGCCGGCAAGTCGACCTTTCTCCGGCAGAACGCGCTCATCGCGATCCTCGCCCAGGCAGGTGCTTTCGTGCCGGCGGCGCGCGCCCGCATCGGCGTCGTCGACCGGCTGTTCTCCCGTGTCGGTGCGGCCGACGATCTGGCGCGCGGCCGCTCGACCTTCATGGTCGAAATGGTCGAAACCGCCGCGATCCTGAACCAGGCAGGTCCGCGCGCGCTGGTGATCCTCGACGAGATCGGCCGGGGGACGGCGACCTTCGATGGCCTGTCGATCGCCTGGGCCACCGTCGAGCACCTGCACGAGGTGAACCGCTGCCGGGCGCTGTTCGCGACCCACTTCCACGAGCTGACCGCGCTCGCCGAGACCCTGCCGCGGCTCTCCAACTCGACCGTCAGGGTCAAGGAGTGGAAGGGCGAGGTGATCTTCCTGCACGAGGTCGCGCCGGGCGCCGCCGACCGCTCCTACGGCATCCAGGTGGCGAAGCTCGCCGGCCTGCCCGCAGCCGTGGTGTCTCGGGCGCGCGAGGTGCTGGAGACGCTGGAAGAGACCGACAGGCGCGCGGGCACCGCCGGACTGATCGAGGATCTGCCGCTGTTCTCCGCCCATGTGCGCCGCCCAGCCCCGCCGCCCGGACCCGCCATGCGGGCCGACTCCGCCCTTGCCGAACGCCTCGCCGCGCTGGTACCCGACGACATCACCCCGCGCCAGGCGCTCGAACTGGTCTACGAGCTGAAGGCGCTAGCACAGGATACGCCCGAACGATGAACAGGCCGCAGCGCCATCGTGCGCAGATCGTCGAGGCCGAGGCGCTGGCGGCTGAGCTCTCTGCCCTGCATGCCGAGCATGGCGCGCCCGCCGCCTTCCGCACGGCGATGCTCGCCCGTCTGAAGGCTGTCCGGGCTGACGCCCTGCGCACCATCCAGGACTGGCTTTCGGAGGAGGGCCGCGGCCTCGCCTGCGCCCAGCGGATCGCCGCGCTGCAGGACGCGATCGTGCACGCGGTCTTCCTGTTCGCCACCCGCACTGCATTCCCCGCCGACAACCCCTCGTCGTCCGAGCGGCTGTCGGTGATCGCGACGGGTGGTTACGGTCGGGGGACGATGGCGCCCGGCTCGGACGTCGATCTCCTGTTTCTGCTCCCCTACAAGAAGACGCCGTGGAGCGAGAGCGTCGTCGAGCAGATCCTCTACACGCTCTGGGACATGGAGCTGAAGGTCGGCCACGCGGTGCGCTCGGTCGACGACTGCATCCGGCTGTCGAAGTCGGACATGACCATCCGCACCTCGATCCTGGACGCACGGTTCCTCTGCGGCGACAGGGCGATGTTCGAGGAACTCGTGGCTCGCTTCGATGCCGATGTCGTGACCGGCACCGGGGCCGAATTCATCGAGGCAAAACTCGCCGAGCGCGACGCACGCCATGCCAGAGCTGGCGAATCCCGTTACCTGGTCGAACCGAACGTCAAGGACGGCAAGGGCGGGCTGCGCGACCTGCAGACGCTGTTCTGGATCGCCAAGTACTTCTACCGGGTCGGAACCGGCGAGGAACTGGTCGATCTCGGCGTGTTCGACCGCTCCGAGGCGCGCCTGTTCCGCCGCTGCGAGGACTTCCTGTGGGCGGTACGCTGCCACCTGCACTTCCTCACCGGCCGCGCCGACGAACGGCTGACCTTCGACCTGCAGCGCGACATGGCGAACCGGCTCGGCTATACGCCGCATCCGGGGCTTCGCGAGGTCGAGCGCTTCATGAAGCACTATTTCCTCGTCGCCAAGGACGTCGGCGACCTGACCCGCATCTTCTGCTCGGACCTGGAGATGCGGCACGTCAAGCGTACGCAGGTGCTGTCGCGCTTCATGCAGCGCTTCCGGCGCCGCAAGCCGGGCTATCTGTCGGAGAGCGAGGACTTCGTCATCGAAGCCAACCGGCTCAACGTCACCGACGATCTCGCCTTCGAACGAGATCCGGTGAACCTGATCCGGATGTTCTTCCTCGCCGACAAGTACAATCTCCCGTTCCACCCCGAGGCGCTCAAGCTCGCCCGCCGCTCGCTGAAGCTGATCGACCAGCCGCTGCGCGAGAACCCGGAAGCGAACCGGCTGTTCATGAAGGTGCTCACCTCCAGAAACGATCCGGAGGTGGTGCTCAGGCGGATGAACGAAGCCGGCGTGCTCGGCCGGTTCATTCCGGATTTCGGGCGGATCGTCGGGCTGGTGCAGTTCAACATGTACCACCACTTCACAGTCGACGAGCATCTGGTGCGCTCGATCGGCATCCTCGCCGACATCGAGCAGGGACGCCACGCCGACGATCACCCGCTCGCCAACGAGATCATCCATACCATCCAGAACCGCGACGTCCTGTATCTGGCGCTGTTCCTGCACGACGTTGCCAAGGGGCGGCCGGAGGATCATTCCATCGCCGGCGCCCGCATCGCCCGCCGGCTGGCACCGCGGCTGGGCTTTTCGCCGTCTGACACCGAGACGGTCGCCTGGCTGATCGAGAAGCATCTGGTGATGAGCATGATCGCCCAGTCGCGCGACCTCGCCGATCGCAAGACCATCGAGGATTTCGCCGGCCAGGTGCAGAGCCTCGAGCGGCTGAAGCTGCTCCTGATCCTCACGGTCGCCGACATCCGCGCGGTCGGCCCCGGCGTCTGGAACGGCTGGAAGGGCCAGCTCCTGCGCACGCTCTACTACGAGACTGAACCGGTGCTCGCCGGCGGCCACAGCCAGATACAGCGCACCGTGAGGATCGCGGCGGCGCAGGCGGCCCTGCGCGAGGCGCTCGCCGATTGGAGCGAGGGGGAGCTCGCCGCATATCGCGACCGCCACTATCCGGCCTACTGGCTGAGGACCGACCTCGAGCGCCAGGTGGAACACGCCCGCTTCCTGCGCGACCTCGACGGCCAGCGCCGCAAGCTCGCCACCCGGGCGAAGCCCGACGAGTTCCGGGAGATCACCGAGATCACCGTCTTCGCGCCCGACCATCCGCGGCTGCTGTCGATCATCACCGGCGCGTGTGCGGCGGCCGGCGCCAACATCGTCGACGCGCAGATCTTCACCACCTCCGACGGCTTTGCGCTGGACACGATTTTCGTCTCGCGCGAACTGCCGGAGGACGCGGACGAGCGCCGCCGCGCCGAGCGTATCGGAAAACTGATCGAGCAGTCGCTGGAGGGCAATGCGCCGCTGCCTGACCTGGTCGGAAAGCGGGCGGCGCCGAGGGCACGCATCCGGGCGTTCTCGGTGGAGCCCTATGTGCTCGTCAACAACACCTGGTCGAACCGGTTCACGGTGATCGAGATCTCCGGCCTCGACCGCCCCGGCCTGCTGTACGAGCTGACGGGCGTGCTGGCCAGGCTCAACCTCAACATCGCCTCCGCCCACATCGCCACCTTCGGCGAGCGGGCGGTCGACGTCTTCTATGTGACCGACCTGACTGGCCAGAAGATCACCAACGCCAACCGCCAGGCGGCGATCCGCCGCCACCTGATGCAGGTGTTCCAACCCGCCCGCGAGGGCGCAGCGGCGTGATCGGATCGTCGTGACGGCTGCCACGGTTTCGGATAGGGTCCGCCGCCGCGCCGGCGCCGCTTCGGCCGTGGGGCCGGTCGACTAGGGGATTCTCCATGGCGCTTCTCCGCCATTTCGCCACCGTCGGCGGCGGCACCATCGTCAGTCGCGTCCTGGGCTTTGCCCGCGACGTGCTCACCGCCTCCGCGCTGGGGACGGGGCCGGTGGCGGATGCCTTTTTCGTCGCTTTCCGGCTGCCCAACCTGTTCCGGCGGGTGTTCGCGGAAGGCGCCTTCAACGCCGCCTTCGTGCCGCTGTTCGCCAAGGCGCTCGAAGGCGAGGGAGCGCGGCAGGCCCGCCGCTTCGCCGAGGAGGCGCTCTCGGCGCTGCTGTTCGTGCTGCTGCTGCTGACCGCGCTGGCCGAGATCGCCATGCCGCTGTTCATGTTCGTGCTGGCGCCGGGTTTTGTCGAGGATGCGGAGAAGTTCGACCTCTCGATCCTGCTCACCCGCATCACCTTCCCCTATCTCACCTTCATCTCGCTGGTGGCGCTCCTGTCTGGCGTGCTCAATGCGCTCGGCCGCTTCGCGGCGGCCGCCTTCGCGCCGGCGCTGCTCAACGCCGTGCTGATCGGCGCGCTCCTGCTGATCCACGCCGCCGGCCACGACGGCAGCCGGGCGGCGGGGATCTGGCTCGCCTGGGGGGTATTCGTCGCCGGCATCGTCCAGCTCATCATGCTGGTCGTCGCGGCGCGCCGCGTCGGCATGGGGCTGACGCTGGTCAGGCCGCGGCTGACGCCCGGCGTCAGGCGGCTGATCGTGCTCGGCATTCCCGGCGTCATCGCCGGCGGCATCACCCAGATCAACATCGTCATCGGCACCATGATCGCCTCGATGGCGCCGGGTGCGGTCTCCTACCTCTACTATGCCGACCGGCTCTACCAGCTGCCGCTCGGCACCATCGGCATCGCCATCGGCGTGGTGCTCCTGCCGGAACTGTCGCGCCGCCTGCGGTCGGGCGACCGGGAAGGCGTGATGAACGGACAGAACCGGGCGCTTGAGTTCGCGATGACGCTGACGCTGCCCTGCGCGGCAGCCCTGATCGTCGTTCCCGGCCCGATTATCCGCGGCCTGTTCGAGCGCGGCGCCTTCGGCCCGGAGGATACCGCCGCCACCGCCGCCGCGCTCGCCGCCTTCGCGTTCGGGCTGCCGGCCTTCGTGCTCAACAAGGTGCTGGCACCGGCGTTCTTCGCCCGCGAGGACACCAGGACGCCCATGTGGTACGCGGGCATCAACGTCGTGGCCAACATCGTCCTGTCGCTCGCCCTGTTCCCGGTGTTCGGCCATGTCGGGATCGCGGCGGCGACCTCGATCGCCGGCTGGATCAACTCGAGCCTGCTCGCCTGGAACCTCTGGCGCGGGGGCGAACTCGTGCCCGATGCGCGGCTGAAGCGCCGGACGCTGCTCGCCCTCCATGCCACCGCCTGGATGGTCGCCGCGTTGCTCCTCGCGGACCGGCTGATGGAGCCGCTGGCGGCGCGCGGCGACTTCGGCTCGCTGGCGGTGCTCCTGATCCTGGTCGCGGTCGGCGTCGCGATGTTCGCCGGGCTGGCGGTGGCCACTGGCGTGATCACCCGCGCCGATCTCGGCCGCGCCGTCACCCGTCCTGCCGCGGGAAGTCCCGGCAACGGGTCCGACCGCGCTTGAATCCCCACCCCCGATCGGCCATAAGGCGCCGGCATTTCCCCGGAGGAACATGATGACGGCGTTTCAGGAGCGCGTCTTTTCCGGCGTCCAGCCGACCGGAAACCTGCATCTGGGCAACTATCTCGGCGCCATCAAGCGCTTTGTCGCCCTGCAGGACACGTTCGACTGCATCTATTGCGTCGTCGACATGCACGCGATCACACAGGCGACGTCGGTCTGGGGCGGCCCGGCCGAGCTGAAGCGATCGACCCGCGAGGTGACGGCCGCCTTCCTGGCCGCCGGCATCGACCCTGACCGCCATATCGTCTTCAACCAGAGCCAGGTCGGCGAGCACGCCGAACTCGCCTGGGTGTTCAACTGCGTCGCCCGCATGGGCTGGCTCAACCGCATGACCCAGTTCAAGGAGAAGGCGGGCAAGCACCGGGAGAACGCTTCCGTCGGCCTGTTCGCCTATCCGACCCTGATGGCCGCCGACATCCTCGTCTACAGGGCGACGCATGTTCCGGTCGGCGAGGACCAGAAGCAGCACCTCGAACTGACTCGCGACATCGCCCAGAAGTTCAACACCGACTTCGCCGACCAGATCCACAAGGTGACCGGCCAGGACGTGTTCTTCCCGCTGACCGAGCCGGTGATTCAGGGGCCCGCGACCCGGGTGATGAGCCTGCGCGACGGTTCGAAGAAGATGTCGAAGTCGGACCCCTCCGACTATTCCCGCATCAATCTGACCGACGACGCCGACACCATCGCCCAGAAGATTCGCAAGGCGAAGACCGATCCCGAACCGCTCCCCTCCGACGAAAAGGGGCTCGACAGCCGTCCGGAGGCCGACAATCTTGTCGGCATCTACGCGGCGCTGCTGGACATCTCCAAGGCAGACGTGCTCGTCGAGTACGGTGGTGCGCAGTTCTCCACTTTCAAGGCGGCGCTCGTCGACCTCGCGGTGGCGAAGCTCGCCCCTATCGCCGCCGAGATGCGCAGGCTCACCGCCGATCCGGGCCACATCGATGCCGTGCTGAAGTCCGGCGCCGACCGGGCCCGCGCGATCGCCGCCCCGATCATGGCCGAGGTCAAGGACGTCGTCGGCTTCCTGCGCTGACGGGCAGAATCCGATTTCAGGTGAGGCCGCCGCATCCTCACGGACGCTGCGGTGGGCCGATCAGCGGCGTCTTCAGCGGCGCGGCCATGCCGATCAGCACCACCATGTGCTGGCCGCCCGGATTGACCTGGATCGGCGCGTTCCGCCAGTTGTTGGTGATCCAGACATTGCCCGAGGGATCGATCTGGACGGAGGTGTTGCGCTGCAGGCCATCGAAAGCGTAGCCGCCGGGGGGCGAGATCGCGTCGCCGGTCTTCGCGCCGGGCGGGCAATTCTCGGGCTTCGCCCCGCACAGCTGCGAGACGCGCTTCTGGCCGAAGTTCGCCACCCACACCGTGTCGTTGCCGTCCACCGCAATGCCCCACGGCCGGACCGCGCCGCCGCCGGTGAAGCGCTCGCTGATCACTCCGTCCGGGGTGATCATCATCACCGACGCATTGCTGACCTTTGGGATGCGCAGGTAGTTGTCGCCCGGATGGCAGGGGATGTTGATGACGCCCGAATTGGCGATCCAGACATTGCCGAGGCTGTCGAGAGCAAGGCCGATCGGCTTTCGAACGCCGGACCCGGCCGGGGTGCGGAACGTAACGTTGCCGTCGGGATCGAGCCGGATGACCTGATTGCTCTGGTTGCCGGCGATCCAGACATTGCCGTCCGCGTCGGTGACGAGCCCGAACGGCTTCAGGAGGCGGATGTCGGAGAAGTTCCGTGCCTGCGCCGGGTTGCCGCCGGGATAGAGCGTCGCGGAATTGTTGCCGCAGTTGGCGACCCAGATGTTGCCGTCGCGATCCGACGCCATGCCCTGCGGCTTCTTGATGTCGCCCTGCCGGAAGCCGGCCGGAGGCGACAGCGGCGTTCCGTCGATATCGAACTTCGAGACGCTGCGGTCGCGCGGCGGCCGATTGCAGGTGGACCCGGCAAAACCGAAGCTCGCCGCCCATAGCTTTCCGTCGGGATCGAAGGTGATGCCGTAGCCGGCGCCGTCGAGCCCGCCGCCGGTGAAGGGCGAGGTCGGTGCGGGCTTGCCGGAGGGATCGAGCACAAAGAGCTTTCGGCCGCCGCACACCTTGGAGAAGGGCGTCGCGCCGTAGGTGTAGTTGTTGATGATGTAGACGTTGCCGTCCGGGTCGAAGGCGACATTGCCTGGTCCGTCGAAGGACTTGCCATCGCCGACGAAGCGCAGCGCCAGCGTCCAGGTGGCGGGCGCCTTGGAGAGCACAGGCCGGTAGGACGCCTCGCGCCCCGACAGCCTGAACAGCGGCTTGGCGTTGTTGGCGGGATGGCGGGCGATGTTGAGCGTGGCCTGCAGCGTGTCGCCCGGTGTCTCACCGCCAGGCGGCGTGGCCAGTTGCAGCAGCCTCCGGCATTGCGCCGAGTCTGGGCTTCGGGCGCACGCCGAGAGCAGGTTCGCCAGCGAATTGAACTGCCCCATCGTCTGCGTCTCGGTCCCGTTCGGCGCCGTGGCGACCACGGTTGCAAGGTCGCCCGAAGCGATGTCCGCCAGGTTGTGGGCCATCATTGCGGCGTTCGCCGGCCCCGGCGCCACGCCGGCGGCGGTCCGCCCGTCGAGGAACTGGTTGTAGGCGTAGGCGAAGGCGACGGTCGTGCGTTCGTTGATCGTCACTCGCGCCGGCACTTGGCCGGCGCCGAGAGCGGCGGCCAGGCGTATGGGTCCCGTCACGGGCGACCTCGGCCGGTTGCCGACCGCTCCGCCGCTTGCCACCAGATAGAGCACCGAACCGGTGGGAGGCTCGTCATAGGTGATGCGGAACGCGCCCGCGCCATCCGCGCGCGCCTTGCCGAGCTGCCTCGCGCCGCCGCCGGCGGACGTGCCCGCCTGGAACAGCTGCACCAGCGCGTAGGAGACCGGGATGTCGCCGCTGCGAACCTGGCCCGCCTGCTCCGCGGCCGAGGCGCCGCCCGCCGCCAGGGTCATCGAGGCCGCCAGCGCGATGCCTCCGACCGACCTCGCGCGCGCATTTCGGTGACTCATATCGAAGTCCTTTCGGCTTGCGCTGTCGATGTCGCGCCACGTCACGTGCATGAGTCGCCGCTCAAAATGAAGGGAGTGTTGACGGCAGGCAGATTTCTCGGGTTCCGCCGGAGATGGGGCCGGTTCAGGGGGCGAGCCGCCAGACCGATCCGTTGATCTGCGCGACGTAGATCCTGCCACCTGCACCGCGCCCGAAGCTGCTGATCGATGGCAACACGATGCCTGTGGCTTGGTCGTCCGGGGCGGCGGGCGGCAGTGCGATCGAGCGGATCTGGCCGGTGCACAGGTCGCCGTAGAGGTATCGGCCACCGAGATCCGGCAGCGCCCGCGGCGGGGCCACGTATCCCCCGATCACCGCACATCGCCCGCCCGCGTGGTCGTAAACGAAATGTGGGAAGGTCGGCGGGTGACGGCCGGGCCTGCTGTCGTCGAACAGGATGTCGCCTTCATATTGCGGCCAGCCGAAGTTCGCCCGGCGCGCGACGGCGAGCCGCTCCGCATTCACTTCCTCGCGCTGGCCCTGACCCACGTCGGCGATCAGGATCCGATTGCCGTGAAACGAGAAGCGCCAGGGATTGCGCAGTCCGTAGGCGAATATCTCGTCCTTGGCCGCGCGCCCGACGAACGGGTTGTCCGG
>JAEYRQ010000482.1 GCA_023435545.1 Pseudomonadota bacterium
GTCGATCAGCAATGCCCGTCAGCCGCTGATCCCGTCGGCTAAGTCTCTAGCCCGGCTGTTCTCACTGACACCGGCCGAATGCCGTCTCACCCAGGCACTGGCGGGTGGGGCGAGCTTGTCCGAATACGCGTCCGCTGCCGGCCTCAGCCGGAACACGGCTCGCGTGCAGCTGCAATCGGTCATGAACAAGACCGGGACGCGCCGGCAAGCCGAACTGGTTGCCCTGCTGGCGCGTCTGCCGCGTGATCCGGTGCGCTGAGCCTGTCGACGACCGGCCAGCCCTAGGCCGGCGCGCCGGCCTCCCGCTTGCGGGCGGCCTGGGTGACCGCGCGCTGGACCTTCTCGAAGGCCCTCCCTTCGATCTGGCGGCCACGTTCGCGCGAGACCCCGAACTCCTCGGAGAGCTGCTCGAGCGTCAGGGGCTCCTCCTCCAGCCGGCGCGCGGTGAAGATCCGCTTCTCCCGGTCGTTGAGGACACCCATCGCGTCGGCCAGCATCCGCTTGCGGTTGTCCAGTTCCTCCGAGCGGACGAGCTCGGATTCCTGACTTTCCGAATCGTCCACCAGCCAGTCCTGCCATTCGCTGGTGGTGTCGCCGTCGGCGCGCACCGGTGAATTCAGCGAGGCATCGCCAGACAGGCGCCGGTTCATCGAGACCACGTCCTCCTCGGTCACCCCGAGGCGGGTGGCGATCTCGGACACCTGGTCGGGCCTGAGGTCGCCCTCGTCGACGGCCGCAATCTGGCCCTTCACCTTCCTCAAGTTGAAGAACAGCTTCTTCTGGTTCGCCGTGGTGCCCATCTTCACCAGGCTCCACGAGCGCAGGATGTATTCCTGGATCGCGGCGCGGATCCACCACATCGCGTAGGTGGCGAGCCGGAATCCCTTGTCGGGCTCGAAACGCTTGACCGCCTGCATCAGGCCGACATTGCCCTCCGAGACGATCTCGCCGATCGGCAGGCCGTAGCCGCGATAGCCCATGGCGATCTTGGCGACGAGCCTCAGGTGACTGGTGACGAGCCGGTGCGCCGCGTCGCGGTCGCCATGCTCGCGCCAGCGCTTGGCGAGCATGAACTCCTCGTTCGGCTCCAGCATCGGGAAGCGGCGGATCTCCTCCAGGTATTTGGAGAGCCCGCCTTCCGCCGAAACGGCGGGAAGTGCGATATTGGCCATCATTCCTCCTCTTGCGGCCCCTGCGGTCGGCCCCCGTTTTCGGGCAGCGTTCGCCGCAGGTCCTACGGAATCAGGTCCACGGGGCCATCATTCGAGACGTCGATTATGTCTGAAAAACGTCCCCCGGCCTTCAGGTTTCCATCAGCGCGTCGACCAATGCCCGCATGTCGCCCGGCAGGTCGCTCTCGAAGCGCAGCACCTCGCCGCTGGATGGATGCCTGAACGCCAATAGATAGGCATGCAGGGCCTGCCGTCCAAGATCCTCCAACGCCTGCCGCTGGCGTTCCGTCAGCAGCCGCTCCTTCGACCTGAATCCGCTGCCGTAGACGGCGTCACCAAGCAAGGGGTGGCCGATATGGGCCATGTGGACCCGGATCTGGTGGGTGCGGCCGGTCTCCAGTCGGCATTCGACCAGGCTCGCCAGCGGCCGACCCTCGCCGTCGCTGAACGTTTCGAGCACCTCGTAGTGGGTGATCGCCTCGCGGCCACCTCGCCGGACGGCCATCTTCTCGGGGTTCTGCGCCGAGCGGGCGAGCGGCGCATCGATCGTGCCGCGCCGCCGGTCCGGCACGCCCCAGACGATGGCGAGATAGCCCCGCTCGAGGTCGCCCGTGCGGCCGTGGTCGGCGAACTGCGCCGACAGGTCGCGGTGTGCGGTATCGGTCTTGGCGACGACCATCAGGCCGGTCGTATCCTTGTCGAGCCGGTGGACGATGCCCGGCCGCTCGACCCCGCCAATCCCCGACAGGCTGCCGGCGCAATGATTCAGCAGCGCGTTGACCAACGTCCCGGATGGAGTACCGGCGCCGGGATGGACCGTCAGGCCGGCCGGCTTCTCGATGACGATCAGGTCGGCGTCCTCGTGGACAACGTCGAGCGCGATCGCCTCCGGCTGCGGCGTCGCCGGCTGCGGCGGCGGGACGCGGACCTCGATCGTCTCGCCCGCGTTGACCCTGTGTTTGGGCTCGACTATCGTCCGCCCGCCGACGGCGACCTGTCCGGCCTTGATCAGCCCCTGGATCCGCGCGCGGCTCATGGCGGCGACGAGGCCGGCGAGCATCCGGGCGAGCCGGTCGCCCGGCGCTCCGTCGGGCACCCTCAACGATATCTCCTCAGCACCCCGAGCCATGTCGTCTCCCGATCCCGTCACCCCAGACCCCACCGGCAACCCCACCGACCTGCCGCCAATGTGGTCTGAAAGGAATGTGCGCTTCCTGAAGATCGCAGTGGCGAGCATGGGCGCGCTCATCGTCGTCGGCCTGGTGCTGGTGCTCGCAACCATCATAGGCCGTATTTCGTCAGGACCCGAGACCGAGCCGGCCCCGCTGGCAACGGCACTGCCAGCCGACATGGCGGAATTGCTGGGTCCCGACAGCGAGGTGGTGTCGACGTCGGTCGACGGCAACAGGCTGGCGCTCGTGCTGAAGCGCCCCGAGGGGATTGCCGTCGTCGTGGTCGACCTGCGGTCGGGGCGGGTGGTGAACGTTATTGCCGGCCGGTAGGCACGGCAATCGAAGTGCCGCCGACCGCTCCTTGCCGATTGGCGACCGCTGTCTACCGGCGCCCTTGCAGGCCCTCCGCTTCCGGACTATATCCTGCCTCCAGCGATCGGTCGCGAGCGCCGCCCCCTTCGTCTAGCGGTCTAGGACGCCGCCCTCTCACGGCGGAAACAGGGGTTCGAGTCCCCTAGGGGGCGCCAGCAATACCGAGGTAGTCGTAGCGGGCCGTCCCAGCCGCCGCCAGGGTCCGGCGCCGCCTGCCCGTTTCTCACGATATCGGAAAGCACGACATGAACGATTTGAGCCCCCAGAGCGTCGCCGTGGCGGCCCCGAACACGGCCGACGAGATCAGGGCCACGATCATCCGGTCCTTCAGGGAATCGGATCGCCGCCAGACCCCCTATCGCCACTGGGTGCTGACCGAAACGATGCCGGAGCCGACCGCCCGTGCGATCCCGAAGCTGCCGTTTCCCGCCCCCGTCATCGACGACACCGGCGGCAAGCGGGACACCCACAACTCGCCCCGTATCTTCTTCTCCCAGGATAACCAGGCAGCCCATCCGCTCTGCGCCGCCATCGCCGAGGCGCTCCAGCATCCCGAGGCGGTCGCGGCGATTGCCGAGGTGACGGGCGCCGACCTTGCGGGCTCCTCGCTTCGCATTGAATACGCTCAGGACCGGGACGGCTTCTGGCTGGAGCCGCACACCGACATCGGGCCCAAGC
>JAEYRQ010000492.1 GCA_023435545.1 Pseudomonadota bacterium
CGGTAGACCAGCGAACGCTCGAATCCACGAAGCAGCAGCAGACCAAGGACTACGCCCACCACGCCACCGGCGCCCGTAGCCACGCCCGCCTCGGCCAGCAGCATCGTCACGACCTGACTCCTGCGCGCGCCAATCGCCTTGAGCAGGCCGATCTCGCCGTGTCGCTCCGCGATGATCGCCGAAAACAGCACGCCGACCATCAGTGCAGTGCTGGCAAACATCATCGCCGTCAGGGCAAGCGTCCCGTTCATCAGCGCGGAGAGGCCCTGGCGTATCGAGGTGAGCATGGAATCGCCGGCGACCACCTTCACGCCGCCTAGTCTCGACAGGATGGAAAAGCGCACCGGCAGCTCGCTCGCGCCATCCGCGAGTTCGACGAGAAAGCCGGAGACCTTGCCGGGCTCCAGCATCGGCGGCGGCGGCGCGCCGTCGGCGCAAATCACCGGTACCAGCGAGAGCATGGTATCGAACGTCATGAACACGCCGCGTTCGTGGGTGCCGACCCCGGTCTGGCCGAGCTTGCCGTAGACACGGAACGGCTGGCCGAAGATCAGCGCCTCGCTGCCGACCTGGAGGTCGCGACGGGCGCCGACGATCACGTCACCGGGCTGCATCGGCCGCGGCAGCCGCTCCTCCAGCCAAGGCAGAATCGTGAAATCGCGGTGCGGATCGAAGCCGATGAGATCGACCGTCTCGTGCTCTCCACCGATGCCCGAGTGCTCGACCCTGTATATGCGCTGCGGCGCGATCCGCTTGATGCCGCTCGGGACCATCTCGTCGAGAAGGGCAAGGTCGATCGTCAGGTCGGTCGGCTCCACGGTCAGCAGTGCCGCCGTGATGTTCGTGAGGGCCCCCTCCGGCACGATCATGAGGTCGGCTCCGAGCCGCGTGAACCCGACCGCGACGCTCGCCTCGATACTGCGCATCAGGGTCGAGCCGCCGAAGACGATGGCTGAACCGATCGCAACCGCTGCCACGAGCAGGAATGTCCGGGCCCTGCGACGCCCGAGGTTCTGCAAGGCCACCCTGCCGAGCAACCATTTGCCGCCGCGCTCGGTATCCGTCCCGGAAGGCGCGGCGCGTGCGGTGCCACCCGCCGGGACGTCTGCCGCCTCCACGCTTTGCATTCCTACAGGGTGCACGAGCGGGTGTGCTTCATGTGTTCGAGTTCCGTCGGAATGATCACGCAATCGTGGTGACCGCCCGAACTCGGCAGGATGCCGATCAGTGTGTCCGTCTCGGCGTCGATGACGGCGAGTCCGCTCGCTAGCCGCTGGAACCCGCTGAACGGGGCGATGACGTACTTCCCGTCATAGGTCAGCGCCGGCGTCTGCAGATCGGGTCCAATGCCCTGGATCTCCTTGATGATCGTCCAGGTCTTTGTATCGACCACCATGATGCCGCTCGCCGCCGGCGCCGGATGCAGCACCGAGAGGTAGAGCTTCGAGCTGTCGAGGGAGAACACCATGTGGAACGGGTTCGGGTATTTTCCCTTCCACAACGGATCCTCGACATGTGCGCACTTGGTCCACTTCGTCGGATCGGAATCGCTCGTGCGGAAGACGGAGCAGTTGTTCTCCCTGAGATTGTTCATCATGCACAGGAAGTCGCCATCCGGTGAGAAGCCGATCTCGTGGCCCGGCGAGTGGATCCTGTCGAAGCGCACCTGCCAGTGGTCGTCGTCGAGTTTCTCCACCGGATACTGGTCGGGCGAATCCTTGTTGAACTGCAGGAATGCGACCGGCTCGAAGTCTTTCTCGGCATCGAGAATGGCGATACCGCCGCACAGTCGCACGACGGTCGCCGCCCACCGCCCGCTCGGATGCCAGATCGTGCCGTCCGCACCCGTGAGTCCCATCGGATCATCGCCGGGGAGTGTGCCTTCCTCGACGAAAAGCTCGCCCATCGGGACCATTTCCCATTCGATCTTCTGGCCCTTGGTGCCGCGATAGTCGTACATGCCGGTCGCGGGATCCGGATAGATCTTCGAGATCGAGAGCACGCCGCCGTCCTGCCAGGCGCGTGCGAGCACTGGATTGTTCGGCGTCCAGTCGAACTTCAGTGCCGCCTTCACGCGCGAGGTTCTTCGGTCGAAGCACGCGGCGATGTCCTTCTGGCCGTCGGTGACGAAGTAGGACTGCGCATCCTTCGGATTGATCGTCACGTGCACGCCGAGCCCGAGGCCTGTCGTCTCGGAAACATTTTCGACGAGCTGCATTTGGGTTCCGTCGTAGCGGACCCGGTAGATGTTGAAGCCTTCGCCCGGCTCGGTGATGCTGGTCGGAATCCCGTAGATCAGCGAGTTCTTGCCGCCCTGCGTGCTGTTGACGAACTCGAACCCGTGATACGGGTCCGAACTCGGGAAGGCGCAGAGGTGGTGCGAGATCGGGTTGAAATCCCCGTAGTTCCAGTACCAGATCGAGCCGAGCACGCGGTTGGAATGAAGATCCAGTGCGTAGGTTCCTCCGCCCATCTTCGTCGGCAAGAGCGCGATCCAGTGGCCGAGGCTGCGGCCGTCGAAGCTCGCGCGGCTGTCGACCAGTTCGCGAACGATGTCGTGGCGCTGCGCCTCGGTATAGTTGGCGCCGGCATGGCGAAGCCCGTGATCCGGAACGCTGCCCTGCAGCATCGAATGGCCGAGCACTGCTGCCTCCGCGGCGACGGTGCCACCGGCTGCGAACTTCAGGAGGGTGCGCCTGTTGAACGTCTTCTTCTGCGGTTGGCCCTCCAGGGGCGGCGCGACCGCAAGAGCCTGCTCTTCCTTCTCGGCGAGATAGGTCCGGAACTCCTCATAATCGCGTTCGGCGACCTCGGCTCTGCGCCTGACAAAGCCATCGATCTCGGTATGGGTGGGTGCCAGTTCCCCCCGGCCGGCGGCCGGCCGCATGTCGAGTTCAGCGGAGGAGTCCTCGAG
>JAEYRQ010000521.1 GCA_023435545.1 Pseudomonadota bacterium
GCCTCGCACTGGTCGGCGGTGTCGTCCTCTTGGCAGCAATCTCTGCGCTGCTGCGCTGGACGACCCGGCGGGGCGGGGCGTGGTCCTGCCAGGCAGCCCGGCTGGTCGGAGGGCTAGCGGCGTTCGCCGGCGCCGCCGCGCTGATCCAGGGAGCGGCCGGATGAGACCAACTTTCCCGGCAGTCATGGTCCTCTTTGCCTGCGCGTGCGGTCCGCTCGCCGCGCAGACGGGCCTGCCCGACGGCGGCACGGCTCGTGCCGCAGGCAGCGGGATCGTGCAGGCGCGCTACATCGCCCCGACGACACGATACGCCCACGGCGTGCTCGGTGACGCGATCGAGGCTGGCGGGCTGGAGGCGCGCGATGCCGCCGGAATGCGTCACCTCCTCATGCTGCCCGAGAACGCTGTGTTCGAGGATATCACCCCCCGCCTCGCCGATCTCGACGGAGACGGTGCCGCGGAAGCGGTTGTCGTGGTGAGCTACCGGGACCGCGGGGCGGCACTCGCGGTGTACGGGCTGCGCGGCGGCGAGTTGGCTCGTCTGGCCGAGACGGCACCGATCGGGCGGGCGAACCGCTGGCTCAACCCGGCGGCGATCGCGGACTTCACGGGCGATGGTCGGTCGGAGATCGCAATCGTGCGCACGCCTCATATCGGCGGGCGGCTCGAACTCTATTCATACCCTCGGGGGTCCCTGATGCGCCTTGCGGCGCTGGACGGCTTTTCCAACCACGTCATTGGATCACGCGTTCTCGACCTGGCGGAAGTGGCGGATGTCGACGGCGACGGCATCGCCGATCTGGTGCTTCCGGACCAGGCGCGCACCGCGCTGGTCGCCGTCAGCTTCACAGGTGGGAGGGCGCGCGTGCTGGGGCGCGCCGCAGTCCCCGCTCCCATCGCCGGCCCCGTCACTCGCTCGGGCTCGTCTGCGGCGATGCGCCTGGCGGGCGGCCGCCGAGTCAGCGTTCCGCTTGCCGCCCTGCGGCCCTGAAGCCGCGTTCAGGTTCAGTCGGTGGCGTAGTCGTGCTCGCTGAAGGGGAAGGCGCGCCGCTCGGGCTTGCCGTCCTTGCGCTGCTGCTTCGCCTTGTCGCGGCAGATCGAGGCGGCGGCAACCGCGTTGATCCCGATCCTGGTCCAACCGGACTCGGGACGTCGTTCGCTCTGCTTTTCCTCAACGCGCTTGGCTGCCGAATTATTAATCATCTTGATCACTCTGTGTGCACTATGGCCGTTCGGGACGCGGGATATGGTGGCCGACTGTGGCTTAATCGGGGCGCCGAACGTGGCTGGCCCGGGTTATCCGATCAGGGTGTCAATGAACCCCGAAACCTGTTGCAGTTCAGCAACTTTCACCCGCTCCTTTGCAAGCCGCTTCCACTGTGTTCCAGCGTCTCTCTATCCTCGTTAACGCGAGGATAACGCTGCCGGTTCGGAAGAACCGTAGCTCTCGGCCGTTTCCGGCAGATTTCGGGAGAATTTCAAACGCGCTGCGAAAGCGGAGAAAGAATCAGGCTGCGACCGCTTGCCGCGGTCGCACCGTCACCAGGGTGATCTCGGGCGGGCGACCGAACCGCACCGGCATCACCGAACAGCCCAGGCCCGCCGAGACCACCATGTGGCGATCCTCCTCGACGATATGGCCGTAGACGAAACGCTGACCGTAGGCTGATGGGACGACCGGGCTGCCGATCAGCGGGAGATTGATCTGGCCGCCGTGGGTGTGGCCGGCAAGCGTCAGGGCGACACGGGGTGGCACGTCGACGAAGATGTCGGGCTCGTGCGCCATCAGGATCACGGGCGCCCGGTCGGTGACATGGGCGAGCGTGCCGGGCAGGTCGTCGAGCCCCCGGAACCCGCCGCCAGAGGAGGGAAAGGCGATCTGGTCGCTGAGGCCGGCGAGCCAGAACGGGCGCCCCTTGAGGCGGAGGCGGACCGCCTCGTTCTCGTAGACCGGGATGCCGGCGAGCGCGAAGCCGGACAGCACCGCATCGACATCGCTCCACCAGTCGTGATTGCCGAGCACCGCGTGCACGCCCAGCGGCGCCTGGAGGGCGGCGAGCGCACGGCCCCAGTCCCGCGGCGCCACTGCCGCGGTGCGGAAGCGTTCCATGCCCGCCACCATATCGCCGAGCACCAGCACGATGTGGGGCTGCAGGCGCATTGTCCTGGCGACGATCGCCTCGATGCGATGCACCGGCATCCATGGATCGCAGGCGTGCAGATCGGTGAGGACCGCGATCCTCAGCGCCGGATAGCCGGACGGCCAGCCCGGCAGGTCGAGATCCCAGCGGCGCACGATCAGCCGGAAGCGCGGCTCGACGGCAAACGCGTAGCCGCCGAGACCGAACGTGCCGACGGTGGCGGCCAGTCCGCCCTGCAGGAAGGTCCGGCGCGTGATCCTCAACGTCCGCGCGCCTCAGGCGGCCCGCAGCGATTCTCCGGAGACCCAGGCCTCCGTCCGGTCCAGCGCGCGGGTCAGCCGGTCGAACATCTCGCCGATCTCGTCCTCGGTGATGACGAGCGGCGGGCACAGCGCAACCGTGTCGCCGAAGGCGGCGCGCACGATCAGGCCCTCCTCCTCGGCGAGCGCCGCGATCTTCGGGGCGACGGCGGATTTCGGATCAAACGTGCGCCGGGTGGCCTTGTCGGCGACGATCTCGAGCGCGCCGATCAGGCCCATGCCGCGCGCCTCGCCGACGAGCGGATGATCCGCCAGGGCCTTCAGGCGCTTCATGAAGGCCGGCGAGACCTTGTTGACCTGGCCGAGGATGTCGTCGCGCTCATAGATGTCGAGGGTCTTGCAGGCGACGGCGGCGACCACCGGATGGCCGGAATAGGTGTAGCCGTGGCCGAAGGTGCCGATCTTCTTGCTGTCCTCGACCATCGCCAGGTACATCGGCTCGTCGACGATCACCGCGCCGATCGGCTGGTAGGCCGACGACAGCGCCTTGGCCACCGACACCGAGTTCGGCCGGATGCCGAACGCCTCGGCGCCGAACATGGTGCCGAGCCGGCCGAAGCCGCAGATCACCTCGTCGTCGATATAGAGGATGTCGTACTTCGCCAGCACCGCCTGGACCTTCTCGTAATAGGTCTCGGGCGGGATGATGACGCCGCCGGCGCCCATCACCGGCTCGGCGATGAAGGCGGCAACCGTGTCGGGCCCCTCGCGCAGGATCATCGCCTCCAGCGAGTCCGCCAGACGGGTCGCAAGCTCGGCATCGCTCTCGCCGTCCTGCCGCGCCCGGTAGGGATGCGGGGCGTCGGTGTGCAGGATGCCGGGGATCGGCAGGTCGAAATCGGTGTGGTTGGCGGGAAGCCCGGTGAGACTCGCCGAGGCGACGGTGACGCCGTGGTAGCCGCGCAGGCGCGAGATGATCTTCTTCTTCTGCGGCCGGCCGAGCGCGTTGTTGATGTACCAGATCATCTTGACCTGGGTGTCGTTCGCCTCCGAACCGGAGGAGACGAAGAACACCTTGGAGGCCTCGTTCGGCGCGATCGCCTTCAGCTTCTCGGCGAGTTCGATGCCCGGATCGTGGCTCTTGCCGGCGAACAAATGGGTGAAGGAGATGCGCCGCATCTGCTCGGCGGCGGCCTCCACCAGTTCCTCGTTGCCGTAGCCGAGCGAGGTGCACCACAGGCCGGCCATGCCCTCGATGTATTCCTTGCCGGTCGAGTCGTAGACGAAGATGCCCTTGCCGCGCTCCAGCACCACCGGACCGGTCTGCCGGTGCTTGTCGAGATTTGTATAGGGGTGCAGCACCGTCTCGATGTCACGGACGGCGAGGTTCGACAGGGGCGACATGGAAGTGGACTCCGTTCGGAAGAGGCTGACGCCGGCGGACTCCGGCGAAGCGGCCAAATGAGGTGATCTTTGCGGCAATGTAAAGCCGGGACGCAGTAGCCCGCGCTGCCGGCAATGCCGCGATTGAGATGGAAACGAGACCTCACAGCGCGTGGCCGCCGGCGACCTGGATCACTTGCCCGGTGATCCACGAGGCGGCGTCGCTCATCAGGAATGCCACCGCTGAGGCGATGTCATCGGGCGCGCCGAGCCGACCGAGCGGGATCGTCGGAACGACTCGCGTGGCCAGCTCCTCATCGATCCAGCCCGTCTGCACAGGCCCAGGCGCAACGGCGTTCACGGTGATGCCGAGCGGGCCGAGTTCCAGTGCGGCAGCCCGCGTCAGCGCCTCGAGCGCAGCCTTGCTGCTGCCGTAGAAGACCTGGCCGGGGAAGGCTCGAGCCGCGTCGGTGCTGATGTTGACGATCCGACCGCCGCGGGCACTGCGCTGGCGCGTGAATTCCGCCATCAGCATCGCCGGCGCACCGAGATTCACGTCGTAGTGGCGCCGGTAGCCGCCCCATGTCACCTCGGCGATGGTGTCGGGCAGCTCCGCATGCGCCGCGTTGTTGACGAGGCCGCTGACGGTGCCAAGTCCGGAGAACGCTTCGGCAATCAGCCTCGCTGTCGTATCCGGTTCGGCCAGGTCCCCCGGGATCGCGACAGCACGCCGGCCGAGGGCGCGGATCGCTTCGACGATCTCCACTGCCGCTTCCCGCCCGAGCACGAGGTGCTGGACGCTTGGAAGAGCATCCGATTCGTCGAGATAGTGCACGGCCACGTCTGCGCCGTTCCGCGCAAGGGTGAGCGCAATCTGCCGCCCAATGCCGGAGTTGCCGCCGGTGACCAGAACGCCCTTTCCTTCGAGCGAGAAATGAGGAGCCATTGTCCATCCCTTCTGCAAATCGCCGGTAGCACGAACGATCGGCATCCGCGCAGGCTTGATGACAGGCGCCGCAAAATAGCGGAAAGCTCCTCGCGGAAAACAACGTGCCGAGGAAACGACCATGCCCGCCGATCCCTCCCTCATCCGCCTCACCGCCGTCGCGGTCCGCGACAAGCTCATGAAGGGCGAGGTCTCACCGCTCGACCTCCTCGATACGCTGGAGGCCCGCGTCGGCGAAGTGGACGGGGCTGTGAACGCGCTGCCGACGCTGTGTTTCGATCGCGCCCGGGACCATGCCCGCCGGCTGATGGACAGACCGGTCGGCGAGCGCGGGACGCTGGCCGGCATGCCGGTGCCGATCAAGGATTTGGTCGATGTCGCCGGGGTCCTCAACACCAAGGGATCGCCGATCTTCGCCGACAACGTGCCCGCCGCGTCGGACCTGATGGTGGAGCGGCTGGAGGCGGAGGGCGGCATCGTCTACGCCAAATCGAACACGCCGGAGTTCGGTGCCGGCGCCAACACCTTCAACGAGGTGTTCGGACGCACGCTCAACCCGTGGAACACCTCGCGCTCGGCCGCCGGCTCCGCGGGCGGCGCGGCGGTGGCGCTCGCCACCGGCATGGCGTGGCTCGCGCACGGCTCCGACCTCGGCGGATCGCTGAGGAACCCGGCGAGCTTCTGCGGCATCGTCGGTCTGCGACCTTCGCCCGGCCGGGTGGCGGCGACACCGACCCCGCCGATCGACCAGACGCTCGGCGTCGAGGGGCCGATGGCCCGCAATGTCGAGGATCTGGCGCTGCTGCTCGACGCGATGTCGGGCGAGGACCAGCGCGACCCCATCTCGCTGCCGAGGCCGGCGACCTCGTTCCTGGAGGCGGGGCGCGCGGGGGGGGA
>JAEYRQ010000587.1 GCA_023435545.1 Pseudomonadota bacterium
AGCCCGTGGTGCTCAGCCTGACCAGCGGCGCGCCGACGGCGACCTTCTCGCCGATCTCGGCGGCGAGCCAGGCGACATGGCCGGCGACCGGGGAGGGGATCTCCACCGTCGCTTTGTCGGTCATCACCGCGGCCAGCACCGTGTCCTCCAGCACCGGGTCACCGACCTTGACGTGCCATTCGACGAGCTCGGCCTCAGCGATCCCCTCGCCGACGTCGGGCAGCTTGACGACATGCTCGCCCATTCAGGCCTCCATCGTCCGCACGAGCGCCTCGCCGACACGGGACGGGCCCGGGAAGTAGTCCCATTCCTGCGCGTGCGGATAGGGCGTGTCCCAGCCGGTGACGCGGGCGACCGGCGCCTCGAGGTGGTAGAAGCAATGCTCCTGCACGAGGGCTGCGAGCTCCGCCCCGAAGCCCGAGGTCAGCGTTGCCTCGTGGACCACGACACAGCGCCCGGTCTTCGAGACCGATGCAACGATCGAGTCGAGGTCGAGCGGCAGAAGCGTCCGCAGGTCGACGATCTCGGCATCGATCGCCGTCTCCTGCGCCGCCGCCTCCGCCACATGCACCATGGTGCCATAGGTGAGCACCGTGACGGCGCTGCCCTGCCGGCGCGCTTCCGCCTTGCCGAGCGGCACGGTGTAGTGGCCGTCCTCGACATCGCCGAGCGGATGCTTCGACCACGGCGTCACCGGCCGGTCGTGATGGCCGTCGAAGGGGCCATTGTAGAGCCGCTTGGGCTCCAGGAAGATCACCGGGTCGGGATCGTCGATCGCGGCGAGCAAGAGTCCCTTGGCGTCGCGCGGATTGGACGGCACCACGACCTTCAGCCCGCAGACATGGGTGAACAGCGCCTCCGGGCTCTGGCTGTGGGTCTGGCCGCCGAATATGCCGCCGCCTGCCGGCATCCGCACGACGATCGGGCAGGTGAACTGGCCGTTCGAGCGATAGCGGATGCGCGCGGCCTCCGAGACGATCTGGTCGTAGGCCGGATAGACGTAGTCTGCGAACTGGATCTCGACGCAGGGTTTCAGCCCGTAGGCCGCCATGCCGATCGCGGTGCCGACGATGCCGAGCTCGCTGATCGGCGTGTCGAAACAGCGGGTCTTGCCGTACTTCTGCTGCAGGCCGGCCGTGCAGCGGAACACGCCGCCGAAATAGCCGACGTCCTCGCCGAACACGACGACCTTGCGATCCCGCTCCATCGAGGAGTCGATGGCCGAGCGGATCGCCTCGATCATGGTCATCCTGGGCATAGGTCAGACTCCCGCCTGATGGCGCTGGCGTCTGAGATGCGGCGGCATCTCGGCATAGACGCCCTCGAACATGTCGCGCACCGAGGGCTTGCCGCCCGAATGCAGAGTGCCGTGCGTCTCCGCCTCCTTCTGCGCGGTGATGACGCTGTCCATCACCTCGGCCTCCGCCTGCAGGTGGCGCTCCTCGGTCCAGGCGCCGCGACGGATTAGGTGGTTCTTCAGCCGGATCACCGGATCGCCCAGCGGCCAGGCCTCCGATTCGTCCTTCGGCCGGTAGGCGGAGGGATCGTCGGAGGTGGAATGCGCGCCGACGCGGTAGGTGACGTATTCGACCAGTGTCGGCCCAAGATTGCGCCGGGCGCGCTCCGCCGCCCATTTTGCGACGGCGTAGACGGCGAGGTAGTCGTTGCCGTCGACCCTCAACGCCGGGATGCCGAAGCCGAGACCGCGCGCGGCGAACGTACCCGCGCCGCCACGCGCGATGCCCTGGAAGGTCGAGATCGCCCATTGATTGTTGACGATGTTGAGGATCACCGGCGCTCGGTAGGTCGAGGCGAAGACCAGCGCGGCATGGAAGTCGCTCTCCGCCGTCGAGCCGTCGCCGATCCACCCGGCCGCGATCTTGGTGTCGTTGCTGATCGCCGACGCCATCGCCCAGCCGACCGCCTGGACGAACTGCGTGCCGAGGTTGCCGGAGATCGAGAAGAAGCCGTGCTCCTTCGAGGAATACATGATGGGCAGCTGGCGGCCCTTCAGCGGGTCGGCCTCGTTGGAATAGATCTGGTTCATCATGTCGACCATCGGATAGCCGCCTGCGATCAGCAGGCCGGCCTGCCGGTAGGTCGGGAAGTTCATGTCGCCGGGATCCAGCGCCATCCGGAAGGCGCAGCTCACCGCCTCCTCGCCCATGTGCTGCATGTAGAAGGAGGTCTTCCCCTGGCGCTGCGCCATCTGCATGCGCGCATCGAAGGCGCGCAGCGTCATCATGTGGCGCAGGCCACCGAGCAGTTCCTCGTCCGTCAGCAGCCCGGCCCAGGGGCCGACCGCCTCGCCCTCGCGGTTGAGCACGCGGATGATCGAGAAGGCGAGGTCGCGGATCTCGCGCGGATCGACATCGACCGGCGGGCGCGGCACCGAGCCGGCCCGCGGGATCGTCACCTTGGAGAAATCCGGCGTCCCGCCAGGGCGCACCTCCGGCTCGGGCACATGCAGGCTAAGCGGTACGACGTCGTCCATCGGGCAAGCCTATCGGTCCATTGCACCAGTCCAACATGGGGCGGGCGCAGGTCGTGGCGACCCGCCCCGTGCGGATCATCGGCCGGATCGGGTCCGATTTCCACCACCTGAGCGCTCGCAGGGCGGGCGGACGACGAAGGAGACCGCGGAATGGACGCCGCAGCCTTGTGAGACCGGCGCAAGTAGACTAAGTTAGTTAAACTAAGTTCAAGTCGGACTCACGAAATGCGCAGTGTCAACATTCACGAGGCCAAGACCCACCTGTCCCGTCTGGTCGACCAGGCGGCCAAGGGCGAGCCGTTCGTCATCGCCAAGGCCGGCCGGCCGCTGGTGAAGGTGACGGCGCTCGATGCCCCTGCAGCCGGCGAGACGCGCCGGCTCGGCTTCATGGCAGGTCAGATCAGCGTTCCCGACGACTTCGACCGGCTGGGCGCCGGCGAGATCGAGGCCCTGTTCGGCGGTGAGGGATGAAGCTCCTCCTCGATACGCATCTGCTGCTGTGGGCGGCGGGACTGCCCGAACGCCTCCCGGCGGAGGCGCGCGACATGATCGGTGATTCTCTGGCTGAACTTCATTTCAGCCCGATAAGTCTCTGGGAAATCGTCATCAAGCGCGGCCTCGGACGCGCGGACTTCCAGGTCGACCCGCATGTCCTGCGCCGCGGCCTTCTCGACAACGGCTACCTGGAACTCCCCGTCACCAGCGCCCATGCCGTCGCCGTCGCCGGCCTGCCGCCGCTGCACAAGGACCCCTTCGACCGCCTGCTGGTCGCCCAGGCGACGGTGGAGGGGATCACCCTGCTGACCTCTGACGCGATGGTGGCGCGGTATCCGGGGCCTGTGCGGGGGGTCTGAGGGCGACGGCCCGGCATCCCGGCCTCGCGGTGGTCATCCCGGCCGGAGCGCCGGAGGCGCGCAGAGCCGGGATCGGGACGCGTCCAACGCCGAAGGCTGTGCCCTTCCGATCCCGGATAGCCGCTGACGCGGCTTCCGGGATGACGCGGGACAACTGGATGCAGGGGGTGTTGGTACGCCATGATGAGTCCGCCATGCAGCCGCGACGAAAAGGGGCGGCCGCGGCCGCCCCATCGATCCCCTGCAAGGTCGGTTAGCCCGACTCAACTACACCCGCTCGTGCTCCCGCAGGTGTCGCACTTCAGGCAGGTGCCGTTGCGGACCATGGTGAAGTTGCCGCATTCGGTGCAGGATTCTCCGACATAGCCCCGGAGCACCGCCTGCGCGCGGCGTTCGGCGACCGTCGGTTGGGCCACGCCGGTGGTTTCCGTCTCGATCGCCACCGAGACCTCGCGCTTCAGCGCGGTCGCCTGGCCGGTGGCCGCGCCTGCGAAATTCTGGGCGCGGGCCTGGATCTGGCTAACGGTGCTGGCGCGCGGAGCCTCGGAGGAACGATGCTCCTGGGCCCGGCCTTCGCTCCTGCCTTCGCCCCGCCCCTCGCCCCGACCCTCGCCATGCACGACCACCAGCTTCTCGCTGACCTTGCCGCGTACGAGGCCGGTCGAGACGAACCGCGTCGCGGGAACCGCCGGGACCGGCTTGCCCTCGTCGACGCCGGCGCCCATCGCCGTCGAGCCGATGTCGGCGGGATCGACATGGCCGAGATCGTGGCGGCTCAGATAGGAGATCGCCAGCTCGCGGAAGATGTAGTCGAGGATCGAGGTGGCGTTCTTGATCGAGTCGTTGCCCTGCACGAAGCCGGCCGGCTCGAAGCGGGTGAAGGTGAAGGCCTCGACGTACTCGTCGAGCGGCACGCCGTATTGCAGGCCGAGCGACACGGCGATGGCGAAGTTGTTCATCAGGCTGCGGAAGGCGGCGCCTTCCTTGTGCATGTCGATGAAGATCTCGCCGAGCCGGCCGTCCTCGTATTCGCCGGTCCTCAGATAGACCTTGTGGCCGCCGACGATCGCCTTCTGGGTGTAGCCCTTGCGCCGGTGCGGCAGCTTCTCGCGGTCGCGGATCGCCTTCTCGATGATGCGCTCGACGATCCGTTCGGCCACCGCGGCGGCCTTGGGCTGAACCGGCCCGGTGGCGGCCAGCGCCTCGACCGCGTCCTCCTCGTCCTCCTCGTCGTCGGCGAGAAGCTGTGCCGACAGTGGCTGCGACAGCTTGGAGCCGTCGCGGTAGAGGGCGTTCGCCTTCAGCGCCAGCTTCCAGGACAGCGTGTAGGCCGCCTTGCAATCCTCGACGGTCGCCTCGTTGGGCATGTTGATCGTCTTGGAGATGGCGCCGGAAATGAACGGCTGGGCCGCCGCCATCATGCGGATGTGGCTGTCGACGGACAGGTAGCGCTTGCCGGTGCGCCCGCACGGATTGGCGCAGTCGAACACGGCGAGATGCTCGTCCTTCAGGTGCGGCGCGCCTTCCAGCGTCATCGCTCCGCAGACGAAGGTGTTGGCCTTCTCGATATCGCGGCGGCTGAACCCGAGCTCCGACAACAGGTCGAAGCTCGGGTCCGCCAGTCGGTCCGCCGCGACACCCAGGGCCCCCTGGAGAAAGTCCTCGCCGAGCGTCCACTTGTTGAAGACGAACTTGATGTCGAAGGCGGACTTCAGCGCGCCTTCGACCAGTTCGAGCTTCTCGGGCGTGAAGCCCTTCGCGGCGAGGGTGTCGTGATTGATAGCCGGGGCGCCGGCGAGCGTGCCGTGCCCGACCGCGTAGGCGATGATCTCGTCGACCTGGGCCGGCTGGTAGCCGAGCTTCGCCAGTGCCTCCGGCACCGCCCGGTTGATGATCTTGAAGTAGCCGCCGCCGGCGAGCTTCTTGAACTTCACCAGCGCGAAGTCGGGCTCGATGCCCGTCGTGTCGCAGTCCATGACGAGGCCGATCGTGCCGGTCGGCGCGATCACCGTGACCTGGGCGTTGCGGTAGCCGTGCTCCTCGCCGAGCGACAGTGCCCGGTTCCAGGCATGGCAGGCTGCCGCCACGATCGATCCGTCCGGGCAGGAGACATGGTCGAGCGGCACGGGCAGGGTGTTCAGCCCCTCGTAGCCGCCGGCCTCGCCGTGGGCGGCGCGGCGATGGTTACGGATCACGCGGAGCATGTGCTCACGGTTTGGCTCGTAGCCGGGGAAGGCGCCGAGCTCGCCCGCCATCTCGGCCGAGGTCGCGTAGCAGACGCCGGTCATCAGCGCGGTGATCGCGCCGGCGATCGCGCGCCCCTCGTCGGAGTCGTAGGGGATGCCGGACGTCATCAGGAGGCCGCCGATATTGGCGTAGCCGAGCCCGAGCGTGCGGTAGACGTAGGAGAGCTCCGCGATCCGCTTCGAGGGGAACTGCGCCATCAGCACCGAGATCTCGAGCACGATCGTCCACAGCCTGGTGGCGTGCTCGAACGAGGCGACATCGAACGACCCGTCGGCCTTGCGGAACTGCAATAGGTTCAGCGAGGCGAGATTGCAGGCCGTGTCGTCGAGGAACATGTATTCCGAGCACGGATTGGAGGCCCGGATCTCGCCCGCTGCCGGGCAGGTGTGCCAGTCGTTGATGGTGGTGTGGAACTGGATGCCGGGATCCGCGCACGCCCATGCGGCGTGGCCGATCTTCTCCCACAGGTCGCGGGCCTTCGGCGTCGCCGACACCCTGCCGTCCAGCCGGCGCGTCAGCTTCCAGTCGCCGTCGGTCTCCACCGCGCGCAGGAACTCGTCGGTGACGCGCACCGAGTTGTTGGAGTTCTGGCCGGCGACTGTGAGATAGGCCTCCGAGTCCCAGTCGGTGTCGAACAGCGGGAACTCGACCGAGGTGTAGCCCTGCCGGGCGAACTGGATGACGCGACGGATGTAGTTTTCCGGCACATGCGCCTTCTTGGCGGCGCGGATCTCGCGCTTCAGCGCCGGGTTCTTCTGCGGATCGAAGCAATCGTCGCCGCTCCCTGCGCAGTTCACGCAGGCCTTCATGATTGCGGAGAGATGCTTCTGGCAGGTCTTGGAGCCGGTCACCAGCGCGGCGACCTTCTGCTCCTCCGTCACCTTCCAGTCGATATAGGCCTCGATGTCGGGATGATCGATGTCGACCACCACCATCTTGGCGGCGCGCCTGGTGGTGCCGCCGGACTTGATCGCCCCGGCCGCCCGGTCGCCGATCTTGAGGAAGCTCATCAGCCCCGACGACTTGCCGCCGCCCGAGAGCGACTCGCCGTCGCCGCGCACCCGCGAGAAGTTGGAGCCGGTGCCCGAGCCGTACTTGAACAGCCGAGCCTCGCGCACCCACAGGTCCATGATGCCGCCCTCGTTGACGAGGTCGTCCTCGATGGACTGGATGAAGCAGGCATGCGGCTGCGGATGCTCGTAGGCAGACGCCGAGGCGACCAGTTCGCCGGTCTCGAAGTCGACATAGTGGTGGCCCTGGCCGGGACCGTCGATGCCATAGGCCCAGTGCAGGCCGGTGTTGAACCACTGCGGCGAGTTCGGCGCGCATTTCTGCGTCGCCAGCATGTAGGCAAGCTCGTCGAAGAAGGCGCGCGCGTCGGCCTCGGTGTCGAAATAGCCGCCCTTCCAGCCCCAGTAGGTCCAGGTGCCGGCGAGCCGGTCGAAGACCTGCCGCGAATCCCGCTCCGAGCCGTAGCGCTCGGTCTCGGGAAGCTCGGCGAGCGCGTCAATATCGGGCACGGAGCGCCACAGCCAGGAGGGGACCGTGTTCTCCTCGACCGGCTTCAGCCGCGCCGCGACGCCCGCCTTGCGGAAGTACTTCTGCGCCAGGATGTCGGCGGCGACCTGCGACCAGGAGGCCGGCACCTCGATGCCTTCCAGCCGGAACACGACCGAGCCGTCGGGATTGCGGATCTCGCTGGTGGTCTTGCGGAACTCGATGCCCTCGTAGGGCGACTTTCCCTCGACCGTGTAGATTCGTTCGATCCGCATCTCGGCTCCCCGCTCGCGCCTCGGCGCATTCCTCGCGCCGGATCCATCAGACCCAGCCCCTGTCGATCAGTCGTGACGGCCTCTTTCCGCACGGGCCATAACCCGTGGCGGCGATCTTGACCCTGCACCGCTGCGCCGGTCGGCCGGCACAGTCGATTTTCTGTCGAGCCAAGCCTAAGCC
>JAEYRQ010000551.1 GCA_023435545.1 Pseudomonadota bacterium
CCGTACTACTTCGCGCTGGCCCCCGACTACGACTTGACCGTGGCGGTGACGCCCTACACCAAGCAGGGCCCGCTGGGCACGTTCCACTGGCGTCAGCGGTTCGAGAAGGGCGGCTACGAGGTCGTCGGCGCCGGAATACACCAGCTCGATCCGAACGCCTTCCTGCTCTACAATCAGGGCGTTCTCAATCCGTTCCAGCCGGTCGACGCCGAGGTCGAGAACCGCGGCGCGCTGCAGACATCGGGCATGTTCGAGATCAACAGCTTCTGGAAATGGGGCTGGCAAGGCACGCTGATGTCCGACGAGACATTCATGCGCACCTACAATCTGACCAACGACCTGGAGGTTCGCGACCAGCTCTACCTGACGGGCCAGAGCGCGCGGAACTGGTTCGACGCGCGCATCCTGCACTATCAGATCTTCTCCAACCAGTGGCAGTTCAACGATCACGCGCAGCCATTCGTCCATCCGGTGGTCGATTACAACTACCTCTACGGTGAGCCGGTCCTTGGCGGAGAGCTGTCGTTCGACACCAGTTTCTACAGCCTCAATCGGTCAGATGCCGAGTTTGCGACATATGACCCGCGGGGGCGGATCGTTGACCCGAACGATCCGACCAAACGGATCCCGAATCCGGACTACTGCCCCTTCGGCACTGCAAACAACCTGAACCGCTTCGTTGGAATGAACGTAAATCAGGTCAACAGAGACATTGCCCGGATCAATCCCCAGAACTGCGAACTCATCGGTGCGCCGGGGACGAGTACCCGCCTTGTCCTCGAGACGAACTGGGATCGGGCGCTCATCCACGATTCAGGGCAGATCTTCAGGCCGTTCGCTTCGGTCCGGGGCGATGTCTATGCGGTAGACGTGGACGACCCCTTCCTCGAGGCCGGGCTCGCGACCTCGCCGGTTCTCGGGCAGTTCCTGCCGGAAGGAGAGAACAACTACCTGCGCGGCATGGCGGCGATTGGTCTGGAATATCGTTACCCGATCCTGGTAACCGGCGACTGGGGCTACCAGGTCTTCGAACCGATCGGGCAGATCTACGCGCGCCCCGACGCCCAGCACAATGACGACATCCCGAACAACGACGCGCTGAGCTTCGTGTTCGACGACACCAACCTCTTCGAGATCGACAAGTTCTCCGGCTACGACCGCATGGATGGCGGCACACGGGCCAATGTCGGCATCAAGTACACCGCCCATACCAACGCGGGAATGCAGGTGGGTGCCGTTTTCGGACAATCCTACCAACTCGCCGGTGACAATCCATATCCCATCGGCTCGGGCCTGGAGACGGACGCCTCGGATTTCGTCACGGCCGTGTACTTCTCGCCGATCTCGTCGCTGCAGATCGTCAACCGCCTGCGGCTGGACGAAGAAGACCTTTCCACCCGGCGTTACGACCTCGAGGTGGCAGGCAGCGTCGGAATGCTCCAGTCGAGCGTCATCTACTCCAACATCGCGGCCGATCCCCAGCAGGGCATCCTCGACGACCGCGAGGAAATCCAGGGCCTCGGGACATTGCGGCTGAACTCCAACTGGAAGATCTGGGCGGGTGGCCGGTATGAGATTTCGGGCTCTCAGTCTTCAGGCAGCGATCGGACCTCGCCGCAGTGGATCTCAACGAGCTTCGGCTTTGGCTACGAGGACGAGTGCGTGACCCTGGCGATTGGATACGAGCGCCAGTATGTCCGAGACCAGGAACTGCTGCCGGATGAGCGGATCATGTTCCAGTTCGCGCTGCGCACGCTGACCGAGGGCAGGTTCCGTCACACGGTGGCATCGGACCCCAGCCGATAGCCGCATCCGGCGTCCGACGGCTGGCCCTATGGCGGAAAGGGACATATGGCTGCCATAATGCCCCGGCATGCGCGTAGGTGAATTCAGGATACCGCCATGAAAAGCGCCAACACAGCAGTACGCGGGATGCGGCTTGGGTTGATGGTTGCCGCCTGCGCGGCCGGTCTGGCATGCCTCTCGGGCGCTGTTCAGCCGGCTGCGGCCAGCACAATCAAGATCCTCGTCAACGATTCCCCGATCACCGAGTACGACATCAGTCAGCGGGTAAAACTGCTCAACGCCACCGGCAACCGCAGCGGCAATGCGCAACAGGCCGCGATCGACGAACTGATCGAAGAAAAGCTCAAGATGCAGGAGGCCCGGCGCCTTGGCGTCACGGCCTCGGGCAGCGCGGTCGACAACGCCTTCAACACCATCGCGTCACGCGTCAACATGTCGCCTGCCCAGTTTTCTCAGGCTCTGGGCCAGATGGGGATCAATCCCGCCACGCTGAAGAAGCGTCTGGAGGCCGATATCGCATGGTCCGATGTGGTCCGCGCCAGATTCCAGCGGGAGGTCCGCATCCGCGACCGCGACATCGAGACGGCCCTGGCGAAGAAGGGCGAAGAGGCCACCACCGCCGCCCAGGACCTGGTGCTGCAGCAGGTACTCTTCATCATCCCCGCCGGCAGTTCGGATGATTTTATCCGTCAGCGGACTCGTGATGCGGAGGATTTCCGGGCCAAGTACAGCGGGTGTGACACCGCCAGGGAGCTTGCGCGCAACTATCGCGATATCGTCGTCAAGGAGAATGTCCGCCGCTCCTCCACCGAGCTTCCACCGGCCGTTTCCCAGATTCTCACCCAGGTTCCGGTGGGGAAGGCATCGGCACCGAACAAGACCAACAACGCAGTGGAAATGATCGGCATCTGCGATCGCAAGGAAACCCAGAGCGACGCCGTCGCGCGCCAGCAGATTGAGTCGCAGATGATGAACGAGCAGGGTGAGCGCCTTGCGCGCCGGTTGCTCATCGACCTGAGGCAGACCGCCGTCATCGAACGCCGCTGACCGGCTGACACGCGAGATGGAGGGGCCTCGGCCGCTGGCCGTGACGATGGGCGAGCCAGCGGGCATCGGGCCCGAGCTCGTCGGCATGGCGTGGCGCGCGCTGCGCGGCGAGCCGAATCTGGACTTCCTCTGCCTTGCCGATCCAGATTTCCTGGAAGATCGAATTCGCGCCGCGGGGATCGACGCTCCAATCGCCAAGATCGCCAGGGCCAGCGACTGCGCCGGTCTGTTCCGGAATGCGCTGCCTGTCCTGCCGCTGAACACGCGCGTTGTCCAGGGAAGGCCGGCCCGGCCGGACGTCGCGGATTGCCCGGCGGTGCTGGAGGCCATCCACACCGCCGTCGCGCTGGTGCAGGACGGCGCCTGCCGGGCGCTGGTCACCGCGCCGGTGCAGAAGGAGACGCTCTACCTCTCCGGTTTCAGCTTTCCCGGCCATACCGAGCTGCTCGGCGAACTTGCCGCACAACGAGGCGGTCCGGCCATGGCCGTGATGATGCTGGCAAGTCCACAGCTTCGTGTGGTGCCGGTCACCGTCCACGTGCCGCTCGCCGACGTGCCGCGGCTTCTGACGACGGATCTAATCGTCTCGACCGGCCGCATCGTCGCTGCCGATCTGGCCCGGCGATTCGGCATCACCCGACCCCGGCTGGCGGTCTGCGGCCTGAATCCTCACGCCGGCGAGGGCGGGCAGATCGGAACGGAGGACCGTGACGTGATCGCGCCGTCCGTCGCCGCATTGAAGGAGGCCGGTGTATCGGCGAGCGGTCCGCACTCGGCCGACACGCTGTTCCATCCCGCCGCCCGCGCCGGCTACGATGCCGTTCTGGCGATGTACCACGATCAGGCGCTGATCCCGATCAAGACCATCGCCTTCGATACCGCCGTGAACGTCACCCTCGGACTGCCATTCGTGCGCACTTCGCCCGACCACGGGACGGCGCTGGAGCTGGCCGGGACGGGCAAGGCGGATCCGACCAGCCTGATTTGTGCGATCCGCATGGCGGGTGACATGTCGGATCGCGAAGGATGAGCGAGGCGCCGGATCTGCCGCCGCTCCGCGACGTCATCGCCAGCCACGGGCTCGCCGCCCGCAAGTCGCTGGGACAGAACTTCCTTCTCGACATCAACCTCACCCGGCGCATCGCCCGCGCCTCGGGCGCGCTGGACGGCGTCACGGTTGTGGAGATCGGACCGGGTCCCGGCGGGCTGACGCGCGCGCTGCTGCTGGAGGGGGCGGCGAAAGTGGTCGCGATCGAGAAGGATCGCCGCTGTGTGGCTGCGCTCGCGGAACTTTCGGCGGCATTCCCCGGCAGGCTCCAGATCGTCGAGGCGGATGCCACGTCCCTCGATGCCGAAGCGCTGGTCGGCGGCCCCGCCCGCATCGTCGCCAACCTTCCCTACAACGTCGCAACCGTGCTGCTCGCCGGCTGGCTCGGCACCGAGGCCTGGCCGCCCTGGTGGGATTCGCTGACGCTGATGTTCCAGCGCGAGGTCGCCGAGCGGATTGTCGCCCCGCACGGCTCGAAGACTTACGGGCGGCTGTCGGTGCTGTCGCAGTGGCGCTCGCGCGCCCGCATCCTCTTCGACGTCGACCGCCGCGCCTTCACGCCCGCGCCGAAGGTGACGTCATCGATCGTGCGTATCGAGCCCCTGCCCGCGCCTCCGGGCGTCGTCCCCCGTGTACTCGAACAGGTGACGGCTGCCGCGTTCGGCCAGCGTCGCAAGATGCTGCGTTCCAGCCTACGCCAGTTGCTGGGCGATCCGGAGCAGGTGCTGGCAGGGCTCGGCATCGATCCGGCACAGCGCGCGGAGGATGTGCCGGTGGAGGGCTACGTGGCGCTGGCGCGCACCCTCAGTCGAGCTGAGCGGCCAGTTCCGAGTCAAGCGCCGCGATGAAGTCCGTCAGTCCGGTCAGCCGCCGGCACCGGGCGCGCTCGGCCCGCAGGATCGCCCGCACCTGATCGACGCTCTCGTTGAGGTCGCGGTTGACGATCACGTAGTCGTAGTCCGGCCAGTGGGTGATCTCGGTTCGGGCGTTTGCGAGCCTGCGCCGGATCACCTCGGCGCTGTCCTCGGCGCGGCGTTCCAGGCGCGAACGCTGCTCGGCAGCCGAGGGCGGCAGGATGAACACCGCGACGACGTCATCGCGCATCTTATCGATGACCTGCAGCGTCCCCTGCCAGTCGATGTCGAACAGCACGTCCCGCCCCGCAGCCAGCGCCGCCTCGACCGGCTCGCGCGGGGTGCCGTAGAAATTGCCATGCACCTCGGCCCATTCGAGCAGTTCACCCTGGTCGCGCAGGGTCTCGAACTGGCGCACGTTGAGGAACCGGTAGTGCACGCCGTCGACCTCGCTCGGCCGGCGGGCACGGGTGGTCACCGAGATCGACAGGTGGATCGAGCGTGGCCGCGCATCATTCTCCTCCTGGAGGACCGCGCGCGAGATCGAGGTCTTGCCTGCCCCGGAGGGCGAGGACAGGATCAGGATCAATCCGCGCCGGCCGATCCCGCCGGCTCCCGCGGCGTCATTCGACATTCTGGACCTGCTCCCGAAGCTGGTCGACCACCGACTTCAGCTCCAGCCCGACCCGGGTCAGCGACACGTCGTTCGACTTGGAGCAGAGCGTGTTGGCCTCGCGGTTGAACTCCTGGGTCAGGAACTCGAGCTTGCGGCCGACCGGCCCTCCCGCCTTGATCAGGTCGCGGGCGGCGGCGATGTGAGCGACCAGACGGTCGAGCTCCTCCCGGATGTCGTTCTTGGTCGCCAGCAATACCGCCTCCTGATGCAGGCGGTCGGAGTCCATTGTCGGCGCGGCTTCCACGATCTGGGCGATCTGCTGGGCAAGCCGGGCGGCGATCGTCTCGGGCTGGCGCGAGGGGGTTGCCTCGGCCTCGGCGACCAGCTCGGCAATTCGCGCCAGCCGCGATTCCAGGATCGATGCGAGATGCGCGCCTTCCGCACGCCGCATACGGACAAGTTCGCCGAGCGCCTCATCAAGGCCGGCCAGCAGGCGCGAATCGAGCGCGAGGCGCGCCTCCTCGTCGGCGAGATCGTCGTCGGATTCCAATACGCCCCTGAGCGAGAGCAGCCCGTCCGCCCGCGGCGGCGCCACGTTGGAGGAGGCCGTCATGGTCTCGCAGGCCGCCAGCAGCGTCTTCAGGACGGCCTCGTTGACCCTGATGCCGCCACCCGAGGCAAGCCGCTGAACGGAAAGCGTGATCGACAGCGAGCCGCGATCGAGCCGCGCCTTCGCCTTCTCGCGCACGACCGGCTCGAGCCGTTCGAACCCCGCGGGAAGTCGCATCCGCAGATCCAGCCCGCGACCGTTGACGGAACGGATCTCCCAGTGCCACCTCTCGGCCTCGCCCGCGCCGTCGACGCGCGCGAATCCGGTCATGCTCGATACCGTCATTCAGGACTTCCGTTCAGGATTGCGCCGGCGCCACCGGCTCGCGCGAATGCGCGAAGCGACCGGACCTTAGCCCGCAGACCGGAGCCTCACAAGGTGCGCGCCGGCAGCGATTCCAGCGGCTATTGGGTTACCTTGAGGTTGAGGCCGCGCAGGTTGCCGGTGGAGGAACCGCCAGTCTCGCCCTCCGCGGCTTCCGCCGCCTCGGCTTCGGCGGCCTCGGCTTCCGCCGCCGCCCGCGCACGGGTTGCTTCCCGTTCTCGCCGCTGCTTCTCGACCTCGCGCCACTTGGCGACGTTGCGGTTGTGGTCGTCGAGGGTCGCGGCGAAGATGTGGCCGCCGGTTCCGTCCGCGACGAAGAACAGTTCATCGGTGCGGGAGGGATTGGCGACAGCCTCCATCGCCGCCCGGCCGGGATTGCCGATCGGCGTCGGCGGCAAGCCGTTGATCTGGTAGGTGTTGTACTTGTTGGGGGCGTCGAGTTCGCTGCGCGTGATCGTCCGGTACTCGAAGAAGGCGCGGCCGCCGTACAGGCCATACAGGATGGTCGGGTCGGACTGCAGCCGCATGCCCTTCTTCAGGCGGTTGATGAACACGCCGGCGACGCGCGGCCGTTCGTCGGCCCTGCCTGTCTCCTTCTCGACGATGGAGGCGAGGATCACCAGTTCCTCCGGCGTCTGGACCGGGAGATCGGGCAGCCGCCGCTTCCAGACCTCTTCGAGAGCGGCCATCTGCGCGCGCTGCATGCGCTGGATGAGCTGCATGCGCGTGGTGCCGCGATCGAACTTGTAGGTCTCCGGCAGCAGCGTGCCCTCGGCCGGGATTTCGTCGATCTCCCCAGTCAGAATCGGATCCTCGCGCAGGCGCGCGACGATCTGCTCGCTGGTGTGGCCCTCCGGAATGGTCACCTGATGCAGGATCGCCTTGCCCTCGACCAGGATGTTCATGATATCGCCCATGCTGGCGTGCTCGGGTATCACGTACTCGCCGGCCTTGAGCTGGTTCTGCTGCTTGTGCAGCGCGACACCACCGACAAACACCCAGTACTGCTCGATCACACCCTCGCGTTCGAGCTGGCGCGCGATGTCACGCAGTCCCTGCCCCTTGGGAACGGTTATCGTTCGGGCGGTCTGGAGCGGACCCTCGCTCTCGAACTGCATCTTGCCGATGAAAAGCGCCGCCCCGGCCGCAATCACCACCAGCATCAGGAAGGTGAAGATGCCGCTGAGAGCCACCACGAGGGAACTCCTGGCCCGCCGCGAGGGCGGCGGCGGAGGAGCCGGCTCCGGCTGCAGGGCCTCCCTGGCGCTGCGGGGAGCGAACCGCCGGCCTTCGGCGTGATCCTCGGGATAGTCCTCGCTCACCCTCTCCAATCTCCCTGCGGCGCGCCCATTTCGAGGCGCCAGAGTATTGCGCAATTAGGCGAAAACGTGAACCGGCGGACATCCGCCGATCGGCAGCTCAGGCGTCGAGCCGCCTGAGAATCAACGACGCATTGGTGCCGCCGAAGCCGAATGAGTTCGACAGGACCGTATTGATCTCGCGGCGGCGAGCCGCGTGCGGCACGAGGTCGATCGGCGTGTCCACCGACGGATTGTCCAGATTGAGGGTCGGCGGCGCGACGTTGTCGCGGATCGCCAGCGTCGAGAAGATCGCCTCGACCGCGCCGGCGGCCCCGAGCAGGTGCCCGATCGCGGACTTGGTCGAGGACATCGAGATCCTGCCGGCGGCATTGCCGACCAGCCGTGCGACCGCGCCGAGCTCGATCTCGTCGCCGAGCGGCGTCGAGGTGCCGTGCGCGTTGACGTAGTCGATCTCGGAGACGTCGATGCCGGCCCGCCGGATCGCGGCCTGCATGCAGCGGTAGGCACCGTCCCCGTCGGCGGCCGGCGCGGTGATGTGATAGGCATCGCCCGAGAGACCGTAGCCGATCACCTCGGCGTAGATCCGGGCGCCGCGCGCCCTCGCATGCTCGAGATCCTCGAGCACGACGATGCCGGCGCCCTCGCCCATCACGAACCCGTCGCGGTCGCGGTCATAGGGCCGCGAGGCGCGCTGCGGCTCGTCATTGAAGTTGGTGGACAATGCCCGGCAGGCGGAGAAGCCCGCGAGCGCCAGGCGGCAGACACCGCCCTCGGTGCCGCCGGCGACCATCACGTCGGCATCGCCAAGCGCGATCATGCGGGCCGCGTCGCCGATGGCGTGCGCCCCCGTCGAGCAAGCCGTCACCACCGCGCTGTTCGGGCCCTTGAGGCCATGGCGGATCGAGATGTAGCCTGAGGCAAGATTGATCAGGCGCCCGGGGATGAAGAACGGGCTCATGCGCCGCGCGCCCTTGTCGCGCAGCACCATCGCCCCCTCCTCGATGCCCTGCAGGCCACCAATGCCGGAGCCCACCAGCACCCCCGTGCGGATCTGATCCTCCCGCTCGGTCGGCGCCCAGTCGGCGTCCTTCAGGGCCTGGGTGGCCGCAGCCATGGCGAAGACGATGAAATCGTCGACCTTGCGCTGCTCCTTGGGCTCCATCCAGTGGTCGGGATTGTAGGTTCCGCCGGAACCGTCGCCGCGCGGAATCCGGCAGGCGATCTTGCAGGCGATGTCGGAGACGTCGAAGTCGTCGACCTTGACGGCTCCGTTCTCGCCGGCAATCAGCCGCGCCCAGGTCTCCTCCACGCCACAGCCGAGCGGAGTGACCAGGCCGAGGCCGGTTATGACAACACGACGCATTTCAGACGATCCGGCTGGTCGAGTACCGCGCATCGGGTCTTGCGGCGAAGACATCCGCTGACGGAGTTCCGCCCGCTAGGAGGCGTTCTTCTCGAGGAACTTCACCGCATCGCCGACCGTGAGGATGGTCTCAGCGGCATCGTCCGGAATTTCGCAGCCGAACTCTTCCTCGAATGCCATCACCAGCTCGACCGTGTCGAGGCTGTCGGCACCCAGGTCGTCGATGAAGCTGGCGTTCTCGGTGACCTTATCGGCCTCCACGCCAAGGTGCTCCACGACGATCTTCTTCACCCGTTCCGCAATATCGCTCATCCTGTCATCCCCGATCTATCGGTCGTTACGTTCTTGCACTCAGTTTGTCGGGAAGCGTGCGAGGTGGACAGAGCCTCCTGCGGGTGCCGCATCCGTCCTTCGATCCCGGTCCGGCTGGCGGCGTTCACCGTGCCGGAAGTTCGCGGCTAGTAGCACACTTTCCCGGTATTGACCAGAACGCCGCGGGGTCACCCACCGGCCCCGGCACACGTCCCGAAACTGTTCAAATCATTGCCATTCCGCCGTTCACATGCAGCGTCTGACCAGTTACGTAGGCGGCCTCGTCGCTGGCCAGGTACACCACAGCGGCGGCGATCTCCGCGGGCAGCCCGAGCCGCCCGGACGGCACCCGCGACAGCGCCGCCTCGCGCTGCTTTTCGTTCAGCGCATCGGTCATCGCGGTCTCGATGAAGCCGGGCGCCACGCAGTTGACCGTGATCCCGCGCGAGGCGACCTCGAGCGCCAGCGCCTTGGACATGCCGATCATCCCGGCCTTCGCCGCGGCGTAGTTGCCCTGCCCCGGATTGCCGGTGACGCCGACGATGGACGTGATCCCGACGATTCGGCCCGACCGTCGGCGCATCATGCCGCGAACCGCCGCGCGGGTGAGGCGGAAGCCGGCCGTCAGATCGACGGCGAGCACCGTGTCCCACTCCTCGTCCTTCATCCGCATGAAGATGTTGTCACGGGTGATCCCGGCGTTGTTCACCAGGATGTCGAGCGAGCCCATCTTCTCCTCGGCCTCGCCGGCAAGCGCATCGACAGCCGCCAGATCGCGAAGGTCGCAGGGCAAGGCATGGACGCGCTCCCCCAGTTCGCCGGGGAGCCTCGCA
>JAEYRQ010000596.1 GCA_023435545.1 Pseudomonadota bacterium
GTCGATATTTCAATATAACAAATAACTTTGATGGAATTTAAATGATTGCCATGCCGAAATGGATAGATAGAACTATGGCTAAGGAGATTAGGAAACGAATCTCTCAATTCCCGATTCTTGCAGTAACAGGGCCAAGGCAATCTGGCAAGACCACCTTACTGAAGACATTATTTCCAGATTATCGGTATGTATCCCTTGAAAACCCTGATCTCAGGACATTTGCCCGGGAAGATCCGAACGGTTTTCTACAACAATATGCGGCGAAAACCATATTTGATGAAGTGCAACGAGTACCAGAGCTGTTTTCGTTTCTGCAAACTGCAGTTGACAAGTCTGGGCAAATGGGACAATACATTCTGTCAGGGTCGCAGAATTTCCATTTACTAACACAAATCACTCAGTCCTTAGCCGGGCGTGTTGCACTTTTCCGGCTGTTGTCGCTGGATACTCAGGAACTAGCACAGGCTCAAAAGCTGCCGTCCAATTACCTGGAAGCCTGTATCCTGGGAGGGTACCCCGCCATTTATCACAGAGGCATAGACCCTACAGATTTTTTTGCCAACTACGTCCGTACCTACATCGAAAAGGATGTGACTGAGCTAATCAATATTCGTGATTTAAATAGCTTCCGGACGTTCCTGGGTTTGTGCGCAACAAGGGCAGGGCAGCTTTTGAATTTGACAGGATTGGCTAATGAATGCAATATTTCACAACCCACGGCAAAGGCCTGGTTGTCTGTCCTGGAGAGCAGCTATCTTGTGTTCTTACTGTACCCTTATCATGAGAACTTTAATAAGCGTCTGGTAAAAACGCCTAAACTGTATTTCTATGATGTTGGCTTACTGACCCATCTACTACAGATTCGCGAACCTGAAGAACTAGCCATTAACAGGCTCAAGGGAAACATCTTTGAGAATTTTGTGATTGCCAACTTTCAAAAGCTTAATGAGAACAGGTACCAACACCGCACCTATTATTTTTGGCAGGATCACAATGGGCTAGAAATTGACCTATTGTTCAAAACCGCCAATGCATTTGATGTATATGAGATGAAATCCACGAAAACTTTAGGCAGTGCTCTATTTAAGAATCTGCATCACTTTGCAGAACTGGTAGCGCCACAGGCTGTACCTCCATACCTTGTTTATGGAGGTGATGAAGCAGTAGTTCGTAATAAAGTGCAGGTATTACCCTGGAATACGACCGGGTAATACCTCTTTCCGAGTCAGGGGGACTGATAAATACTTTCCAGACCGCCTAAAAATCACCCTCCACATCCCCCTTCCAAAACTATTATTTTTGG
Source organism: Pseudomonadota bacterium (assembly GCA_023435545.1). Taxonomy (GTDB): domain Bacteria; phylum Pseudomonadota; class Alphaproteobacteria; order Rhizobiales; family Tepidamorphaceae; genus Tepidamorphus. Next base: position 1,304 of record JAEYRQ010000596.1, read on the forward strand.
TCATCTTTGAAGTACAAAGTACTTTTATAATACCGTTTAATCATTCATCTTAAAATTTGTACGTTATGAACACGCAGGTAAACAAACCAACAAACATGAGACTTGTCATCATTCTTCTGGTAGCTACGGCGATCCTGCTGACACCATTAGTCGCTATGCAATTCACCCACGAGGTAAAATGGGAATTGTTTGATTTTATCATAGCCGGAATCCTCCTGTTCGGTACAGGACTCACCTGTGAACTTGTCATCCGAAACGTCCGCAACTTCCAAAACAGGGTACTGATCTGTGCAGGCATCCTTTTAGCCCTGTTTCTCATCTGGGCGGAACTGGCCGTAGGAATCTTCGGAACGCCATTCGCAGGAAGCTAGGCGAGAGAGTCTTCGCTCTTCGGCCCCTCCTCTTCGCCCATTTTCTTTTGAAAAACGGTCAACAGAAAGATGACATTAAGCAAGGGAAGCAGCCAGATGACTCTGCTGTTCAATCGCGTCAAAACGTTGGCAAAGTTGGCTGTGACGAAGGCATGCAAAACCAGAAAAAGGATCAGTGCCTGGTACGTCCTGACTAGCACGGGGTTTTTATACCCCTGCCAAAACAGCAGCACAGCAATGGAAGATCCGAGAAGTACGAAAATATATACTCTGTCAAGGAAGATGACATTGAGCGTCTTATTGTGCTGTTTGCCGGCTTTTAGTTCACTGATCTCGAGCGGAATGTGCTTTTTGATATTTTCATAAGGAGGTGACCCCTCACCATATCTGGACCAGGAATGCTCATGGACGCCGTCGATATCAGTCGTCGCCAACTGCCTCAGCGTGCCGGTGATGCTCTTGTAGATCCACAATATAATAAAGCGCGGCCTCGAGAAAAGGTCGGCCAGTATCTTCTCATGCTCTCCGCGACTCTGCTCCCAACCCCCTGTTTTCTGGAGTGGACTGTTCCCGTCCCAAACATATTCCCAGGCAAACGTCGGGAGTTCGTCCCGGTACTCGCAGAGCTGATAGTTATACGTGCCGCAGTAGTTGTCGAGGTAGTGTTTCATAATGCCGGTCTCTACCAGTCTTCCCATTAGAAAAACATGAGTGGATCTGCTGGGCCTGAAGCCCCCGCCGCCAAGATAATTTGCAGTATTCATCGCACCCCAGGCTACAGCAACGGTTATCATCAAAGGAACCCATAATTCTCTCGAGCGCCTGAGGGTTCGTCCGAACAGTTTTGAAAGCAAGTATAATAAAATCAGGATCGTCGCAATCAGCAAATGAGAATTGTGAACGAGTATCGAGAAGAGAAAAATACACAGAGAAATGATTTTATGATGACGCACCTCGGTTCTGTTATACACAAAATTGTAGAAGGAAAGAAAAAGGATCGGTGCAAAAATGTCCGCAGTCAACTGACCGGTTACCCAGCCCGCAATGGTACCCCATCCTGCGATGGCCACTAGCGCCAGAAGCTGGGAACGCGACCTGGTGAGGGTGATATTCCTGATGAACAGGATGATCATGTAGGAAAGTAGCAGCGACTGCACGAAAACAGGTATCCATAGAAAGTAGCCGAAGGAAAAGAACCGGAGAAAGAGTCCGTAGAATATGGGTCGCTCATGTGGTGGCACAAGGCTAAAGCCACTCGATATATAGCTGCCGGTGTCGTTGTCCAGAAAGGGATAGCTATTGTACAAACTTAGGGTCATCAGTATCAGCGCACCGAAGACAATCGTGCTAAAGCGAATGAACAAGTTCCTGAGGGACATGGGGAGTAGGTAATTTGATTTGTTTAAATATAGTATCAAAAAATAAGCAATCACAGCAATAGGTCGTCATCAAACTGCATACCTGGGGCTTTCTTATAATGAAGAGCCATTCCAGACCCATGGTAGCGTGAGGCTAAAGTTTTGGGCCTGCCGAGAGCTTCGAGCAGCGTCTTACTGTGAACCAACCTCAAAAACTATTACCAGCAAGGGACTGAAAGGGAATGATGACTGAATCAGTACTGTAAATATGCGACCCCTTTCTGGGTCGACCGGAGGTACGAAACATGAAATCGAAAGAATTGTCTGAAATCCGGTTGTTCAACTGAAACCTTCCAACAGGTTGCTTTATTATGAAATATGACCGCTAAGTTTCTCCAATTTCCCAACCTGTCGACAAGGTATCGACAAGGTATCAACAAGGAGTCAACAAGGTATCAACAAGGAGTCAACAAGGAGTCATCCCCCATTCTCGTTCGTCTAAATAATTGGTATTGCAATTACATATGAGACGAAAAACTGGCTCCGCATATTTGATGCCAGAGATTTTCTTTCCGCGCCAGGCGGGGTGTTGCTGTGTGTTGCGCAACAACAGCAATGGGTTTAGATGAAAAGGGTTTCTCAGTCCAAACGGGCCGTTGGCCATTGGCCCTTGGCCATTGGCTGGTTTAGCGAAGGCCAAAGCGAAGGCCAAGGCACCCCACAACCCGCAACCGGCAACCGTCAACCAAGTCGGCCGTTGGCCGTTAGCCTTTGGCCATTGGCTGGTTTAGCGAAGGCGAAGGCCAAAGCGAAGGCCAAGGCACCCCACAACCCACAACCGTCAACCGTCAACCAAGTCGGCCGTTGGCCGTTAGCCTTTGGCCATTGGCTGGTTTAGCGAAGGCGAAGGCCAAAGCGAAGGCCAAGGCACCCCAC
>JAEYRQ010000598.1 GCA_023435545.1 Pseudomonadota bacterium
GGGCTGATCGGTGTCAGAGCCAGCAGCGACGCGTTGATCGGGATGATCGGACCATGCGCCGACAGGTTGTAGGCTGTCGACCCTGCGGGCGTAGCCACGAGCAGGCCGTCGCACACCAGTTCCTCCAGCCTCACCTTTCCGTCGATCAGGACCCGAAGCTTGGCGGCCTGATAAGTCTGACGGAGCAGGGATACTTCGTTCAGTGCCAGAGCCTCGTGGATCCGGCCCTCGCTGTCGGTCGCCGTCATGACGAGAGGGTGGACCACGGCCACCGCCGCTTCCGTCAACCGTTCGATCAGGCCATCTTCCGAGAATTCGTTCATCAGGAACCCGACCGAGCCCCGGTTCATTCCGTAGATAGGCTTGCCGGTGTTCATGAACCGGTGCAGCACCTGCAGCATGAAGCCGTCACCACCCAGCGCGACGATCGCGTCGGCGGCATCGGCATCGACGCCGCCGTAGCGAGCCTCAAGCCGTCGGCGCGCGGATTCCGCCTCGGCGATCGGACTGGAGAGAAACGAGATGGTTCGGAATCTCGGCCGCGCGGTCTCAGGGCTATCCATGGCGCTTTCCGCTTCAAGATGCGCGCACTATACCGGGCGGGGGAGGAATGCCAACGCAAGGAAACGGTGATGAGAGACCGGGACGATCCCCTTCGCCTGATCTACACCACCTTCGCCACAACGGAGGAAGCGGAACGCTGCGGGCGGCGTCTGGTGGAACTCCGGCTCGCCGCTTGCGTCAACATGTTCCCGGCCATGATCTCGATCTACGAATGGCAGGGCAGTCTCGGTCGCGACCTGGAGGTGGTTATGATCGTGAAGACCAGGCTCGGAGCGCTGGAGGCCGCCGTGAAGGAGCTCAAGCACCAGCACCCCTATGATACGCCGGCCATCATCGTCATCGCGCCCGAATCCGTGGACGGAACGTTTGCGGACTGGGTGCGGGCGCAGACGTCCTAAATCCCTATCAGGTCAGTTCGGCTTCTGGGGCGCATATTCGGGCACGATGGTCGACAATCGGTCGAGCATGCCCGGCTCGTCGCCGTCGTGGATCGCCTGCCTGAGGAAATCCATCTCCTCGATAAAGGTCGCCGGCACGATTGCACGCGGTTCCGCCGCCAGGATGCCTTCGATGTCTGTCGACTTCAGCGGCTCCTCGGAGTCGAACAGCTCTTCGTTCAGCTTCTCGCCGTCGCGCATGCCCGTGAACTCGATCTGGATGTCAGCTCCGGGCTCGAAGCCGGCCAGGCGGATCATCCGTTCGGCTAGATCGACGATCTTCACCGGTTCGCCCATATCCAGGACGAAGATCGATATCCGGTCGCGCGTCGACAGTCCCAGCGCGGACGCCATCAGCACGAGGCTCACCGCCTCCTTGATGGTCATGAAGTAGCGCTTCATGTCCGGGTGCGTCACGGTAATCGGGCCGCCCTGTTCAAGCTGTTCCTTGAACAGGGGCACGACCGAGCCGCTCGAGCCGAGCACATTGCCGAAGCGGACTGACATGAAGCGTGTCCCGCGCCCGCCGTTGCCGTTGACCCGGTTGCTGGCGGCAAACCCCAGCGCATCCAGGGCCTCGCAATAGGATTCGGCCGCGCGCTTGGTCGCGCCCATGACAGAGCTCGGCTGCACCGCCTTGTCGGTCGAGATCATGACCATTGCCTTTGCGCCGACCTTCCGCGCCGCGTCGGCGACGTTCACCGTGCCAACCGTATTGGTGAGGATCCCCTCGGCCACGTGCTGTTCGACGATCGGGACGTGCTTCAGCGCCGCGGCATGGAAGACCAGGTCCGGCCGAAACTTCTCCACCAGGTCGGTGACCTTGCGGCGGTCGCGGACATCGCAGAGCCTCCCGTCGATCGGAACACCCGGAAAATCCCGCTGCAAATCCTTGGTTATGTCGTAGAGGGCGAACTCGGCGTGCTCGACGATCATCAGGCGTTCGCAGCTCATGCCCGCGATCTGGCGGCACAATTCGCTGCCGATCGTTCCGCCGCCGCCGGTAACGAGCACCCTCTGTCCGGCGACCAGGTTGCGGATCATCGTGTAGTCGAGTTCCCTGGTCGAGCGACCGAGCAGGTCCTCGATGTTGATCGGCGCGAGGCGGAGCCGCCCGTCGCCATTCATGCCGTCGAGCCCCGGGTGTATCAGCCGCTCGACACTCAGGCCGACCTTGCGGGCGCGGGAGATTACCTGCTCGATGTCCCGCTCCTTCAGGAGAGCCTCGTTCGTCAGGACAAGGCGGCGCGGGATCTGCCCATGCTGAGCGAGGCGCTCGACCACCCGCTCGAGGTCGCTGGTATGGCCGAGGACGGGGACGTTGCGGATACGCTGACCGATATGGGCCTGCTTCGTCGACAGCAGGCCGATCGGGCGCATCAGGTCATGGCCGCTGGTCTCCAGCGACCGGATGATGATCTCCGCGTCGTTGCCGGACCCGGCAATCAGCACCGGCACTGCCGTGTGCTGGGATCGTTGGGTGCGCTTGAGGAGCCGTCGGTCGCGGTAGACGCGATACAGGAAGCGTGGCCCCCCGAGGAGCGCCATCAGGATGAACCAGTTGGTGAAGACGATGGTGCGCGGGACGATGATCGCCCCCCGGGACGCAAAGTCCAGCACCACCATGAACACCGAGACTGCGGTGACGGCCTTGACGATGTTGACCAGATCGGGGATCGACGCGAACCGCCAGATGCCGGCATAGAGGCCGAACGCCCAGTAGATCACGGAGACGAACGGCAGGATGATCGCGACCAGCGTCACGATTTCGTCGGCGCGATACGAGAAAGCGTCGGGACCGAAGCGGATATAGTAGCCCAGACCGATCGCCACGACGGTCATCACCAGGTCGTGGGTGAAGGCGGCCAGGCGCTTCGGTGTCAGCGGACTCGGCGCGAAACGCATTCGATCCTGCGGCTGTCGCGGATTTGCTTCCGAAGCGAGTGCTTACACCGTAAGGTGCGGACATCCAACCCGCAATTGCCGTGTGGCGGCAAACTACCCAAATTGCCGGCGGTTCGCCCTAGGCACCGCCTTCCGGGCGGTCGGCGACTGCAAGCGGGTCCACGAAGGTGGTTCCCCGGTCGTCGTCGCCGAATTTCACGAATCCGAGGCGGGCGAGAGTAGGATACTGCGAGAGCGTGCCGATCGTCGACACGTAGCAGATCCGGCCACGATAGTTCGTCACGCCCTCCAGAATGTCGTTCTCCGACCCGTTGGTCGTGATGCTCAGAAGATCTACACGGTCTATGCCGGCGGCCGACAGGGTACTGTCCAGCCTGTCAACGGAAATGGTCGTTCGCTCGAACTGGTGCCGGTCGCTGCGTTCATCGGCATAGAAGGCTTCTACAAGATTGGCTGCCGGGTGCCGCGGGTCTCGCAGGAAGTCGATTGTGCCGGACTTGCTCCATGCACCCTTGGCAATGATCGTCACGTTGTCGAGGCGATGCCGCGAGGTGAATGCGCGCAAGGCAGCCACGCTCTCCGCGTCCGGCTCCAGAACGATCACCCGTCCGGTGGGTCCGACCAGCCGGGCGAAGTGGATGGCGCGCGACCGGCCGGCCTTGAGCGTGTCCCACGGCGCGCCGAGCTGGACGACGGTCGCGCCGGCATGCAGCAGCCGGTAGGGAAGGCGGCGGCGGCGCAGACCGGTTCCGACCGCGTAGAGCGGGGCTTCCGGCAGACGCCAAAGCACCGCGTAGCCAATCTTGCGCAGCAGGTTGTGAAGGCGGGAATGCCGGGAGAGGCGATACAGCATGAGTTGCGTTGCTAGCCGGTCAGACCGTGCCGGGGCCGGCAGGCGTGTAGCGTTCCTTGATAGCGAACAGGGCGACCAGAATCATCAGCAAGCCCGTCCACCAGCTCTGCCAGGCGCCGTGGCTTACGCTCGAGACCGCCAAAGTCGCGGTGATCGCACCGTAGGCGAATGATCGCCTCCGTGCCGGCAGCGCGCTGACCGCCATCACCACGCCGACCATGATTGCCGCCGCAAGGGCAACTCCGACCGCGCCAAGTTCGGCCCAGATCTGCAGGATTGGATTGTGCGGATGATGGATCGGCCCGATGGTCCAGTCGACACCGGGCATCTCCCGGAGGCCGAACATGCGTGAGGACTCCAGCCCCCACCCGACCGCCGGGCGTTCGAGAGCTGCCTCTGCGGTGGCGCGCCAGATTTCCAGCCGTCGTTCGCTGCTCAGGTCTACCATCTCGTCGACGCCGGTCTCGACGGCGAACTCGGACATCAGCTTAACCGTTAGAGGCATCGCGACAAAGGCGGCAGCTCCGACGACGATTACCCCGATCTGCGCGACGCGCAGGCTGATCAGCGCCAAGCTGGTTACCAAAACTCCGGCGCAGACCGCCAGCAGCGCGGACTTGCTGCTCGAGACGGCAACGGCGGCGATGACGAGCGCGATGACGCCGACACGTATGTAATGGCGGTAGCGACCGGTGGTCAGGGCGAGCGCCGGCCACATCAGGAGCGATATCGTGACCACCGACCGGTTTAGATACGACGGATTGGGTCCGTAGATGTAGGACCGGAACACGCCGCCCGGGACCGTAAACTCGACGAACAGGATTATAGCCGCCAGAGCGATCCCCAGCGCGGCACCGACCCTGTGCGCTTCACGTTCGAGCGGCGGCACGCACCGGTGAATCAGCAGCACGGTGCAGAATATCAGCAGGATCTTGAGCGATTGGTCGAACGTCCACTCGGGCGACAGCGACCAGAAAGTGGACAGCGCCGCGAAGCCGATCAGCGCCAGCGTGCACAACACCCACCACGGCATCTGCCGGGGGTCCAGCCCGCTCGCCGCGAGCTGCAGCACGGACGGGCCGCCCCAGGTCCAGTGAATGGCGGCCCGATAGGTCAGTGCCAGCGCCAGGGCCACCAGCAGCACCGTCGGCAAGCCGCGGCTGGCATATATGACGGTGATTGGCGCGGCGAAGAACAGCGTCGTCAGCGTCGCGTCCCGCAGGAACTCCGGGCCGATAACAGCCGCTGCCCTGCCGAAGCAGGCGCTCCAATGCCGCACGTCCTCGGCGATGTGTCTGAATACGAGCGGCGTGGAAGCGACCATTCCGTTGGGGGGCCGGAGTTGTCTGAATGGAGACGGAGGCTTATACGGCGCGGGGGGCGGTGGGGAAACCCCCGTTTCGACCCGAGTGGCCACCGTCTGGAACGCACGATGTCCGGTTCTGTCCCGGTTCCCTTCTTCCGCCCGTCGATCGGCGAGGAGGAGATAGACGAAGTGGTCGCGACGCTGCGCAGCGGCTGGCTGACGACGGGCGACCGAGCCAAGCGGTTCGAATCGGCCTTTTCCCATTACATTGGCGGCGGTGTCCAGGCGATCGCTGTC
>JAEYRQ010000070.1 GCA_023435545.1 Pseudomonadota bacterium
GCACAACGCGATGCCGTCACCGGCCCCCTGCTCGAACCTGACGAACAGCACGTCGGGAGGACCGGACATCCGGATGGCCGCGAGCGCGGCCTTCGCGCTGCCATGCTGGGTGACGTCGCGGACGCCGCTCCTTGCCGCGGACTGGCGGAAGTTCGAGACCCGCTGCCGATCGTGGTCGACGACGGCGACCGCCAGTGCCGAGAGCCTTCGCTCGAGTGGTTCGGAGTTCTGCATGGGACGGTGTCCGATCGGGAGGCCCTTCGCTACTGCTGCCGCAGTCGCGCCAGCACCAGGATCTTGTCGGCGAGCGGTTTCTCGAGCGACTGCCAAATCGCGATCATCCGATGCTTCATCGATTCCGGCAGGTTCAGCCGACGACCGCGCATGTCGGCGATGGCGGCGACGGCGGACTGCTGCATGTCCAGCGCCCGCATCATGACGATGAGCGGCTGCGGGTCGACCTTGAGCAGATTCCCAAGCACCGTCTCCTCGGCCAGCCGCGCACTGGCCGCCAGCAGCATCGCGAGGTTCTGATATCGGTCTTCCCGGGCCAGCAGGATCACCGCACTGTCGAGATCGAACATCCCGTCTGCGATCTGGGCCATCATGGCCTTCGTCTGGAGACGTTGCCGGGCATGCTTCAGGCGCGCTTCCGAGGCCTTCTTGCCAGCGGTCTCGACCAGGGTGTCGGCCGCCTCGGGGTCGTCGGCCATCAGTTGGAGAAGCCGCCGCCTGTGATGCTCCGGCAGGACATCGAGCAGCCGTTCGGCGACCGCGAGCGGCATTTCCCCGCGATAGGACATCGCCCTTTGCAGCTCAGGATCGCGCTCCGCGTGATCGGCGAGGACTTCGAAGGATGTCGGGGAAATCTCCGCCCCCAGATTCCCCGTCACCGTCCGCAACACCGTCGCGTCGCCGCGCGCGATCAGCACGTCGGTCACTGGGACGCTGACATGCTCCCGCCGGGCGATCGCGGCCATGTGCTGCTGCGACTGCGTGCTGGCCAGGTCGACGAGCGTCCGCTCGTCGAGATGCGCGCATCGTGTCAGAATCGGATCGGCGACGCGGAAATCGTCCGAGGCGAGCTTGCGGTACAGCCGTGCGACCGGCCGGCTGCTGGCCGCGACCTGCCCGGCCAGATCGGCCCGCGCGTCCACGTCGACCTGGTCGAGCAGCATGCCGATGATCTCGGCGAAGAGGTCCAGTTCCCGGCCGGTGTAGGTCAGCCTCTCGTCGACGAAGACATCGGCGACCTGGCTCAACAGGGTGCGCCTGTCCACGCCCGTCGACCGTCGCGTCAGTTCAATCAACGCCTCGATGGTCACGACACGCCCCCAGGATCGGAGGCCTTACTCGAACAAAAAGCGGCTAATAAACGATTAAAACCTTAGCGAGCATTCATACCGCAGTGCAATGTGGCCGGATAGCCCATCCGGCCGACTCGGGCCTGATGCGGGTCGTGAATGCCTTAGGCTGCAGCCGCCGCACCATGGGCGGCGCGCAGGCGGGTGAACCGCATCGCCCGCTTGGCGGTGTCTGGCTGGATCGCTTGCCAGCGGGCGAGCAGCTGGTCGCGCTCGGACAGCGGCAAGGACAGGCGCCGGCAGCGCATCATCGCAATCGAGCGGACCGCATCCTCGGAGAGGTCGAGCGAGCGTATCAGCACGACCAGCGGCCCGTTGTCGGCCTTCAGCAGGCAGGAGGCCATGACCGATTCGCGGAAGTCGGCGAGTTCGGCGAAGACCAGTGCCAGGTCGAGCACGCGATCCTTTCCCGCGAGCCACTTCACGACGACATCGCGCGGCAGCTCTCCCTCGGCGATCTGGCGGATGAGCCCCTTCGCCTCGAGCCGCTCCAGGGCACGGTCCAGCCTCTGCTGCCGCGCGACCCAGGCCGCCTGCGATAGGAGCGGGCGGACCGAATCGCGGTCCGCCGCCAGGAGCGAGGCAAGCCGGGAGCGCGCCTCCGCCGGCAAGAGCCGCAGGATCCGGTCGGCTGCCGCGCGGGGCAGGTCGGGGCGGTGCGACATCGCCTCGAGAAGATCCTCGTCGTCTTCGGCGAACTGCGCCAGCCGGCCGAAGGACAATTCGGAGATCTCGGCTCCGAGGTTGAGAGTCACGGCCTGAAGGACCGTCGGCTCGCCGAACTCGACCAGGACGTCGGTGACTGCCTCGCTCAGGTGCTCGCGCATGGCGATGGCGAGCCGGTGGCCCTCCGTCTTGCGGGTGGCGATCTCGACCAATGCGTCGTCGCCGAGAAGCCTGGAGCGTCGCAGCACGGGAGCCGCCACATCCAGCTCCGCCTGGGCGAGAAAGAGGTGCAGCGCCTGACTGGCGTGGGGGGCGTCAGCTATGCGGTCGGCGATCTCGGCCCGCGTCTCCGGATCCACCCTCCGGAGCAGGTCGGCGAGAACGTCGCTGTACTGCACCAGCAACCGGTCGCTGTAGTGTTCGGCACTGTCGAAGAACAGGTCTGCGAACGCGCTCAGCATCTCCCGGCGCCTGCCGGGATCGTTCTGGCGCTGCATGGTCTGGAGTTCTTCGATGAGATTCATGGTCCAGTCGCACCTTGCTCGACGCGACGGTCCCGTGGCGTCGTCCGGATCGGGTTTTCCATGACGCGAACGATATCAGTCGTGTCTGAACTATTGGCTCCGGCGGTTTTCGACATTCGACTAAAGTTTTAGCGAGCAGCCATTGCTGCCATGCGGCATGGGATGGATTGCCGCCCTGGCGTGATCGGACATCCGTTCTATTGCAAGCAGGTCTGATGGCATTGGACGAAGACCGGCAACGCTTGGACTGGTTAAGGCAGTCTTAACGAAATCGACTTAGATGTCTTGTTCTCTGCACGCCCTCAACAAGAACATCGTGCGCCTTCTGCCCCGGGAGAACGAAGTGCCGCTCAGGAGCTTGCTGAAGAAGGACGCGCCGCCTTCCGCCGCCACGGATCCGTCGCCGGTGGAGTCCGCGCCATCGGCCGAGCCGGATTTCTCCGGCACTCTCGCCCTGACCGAGGCCGACATCGCCTCAGCGCTGCGCGAGGTCGTCGACATGGCCGCCACGCTGCAGTCGCAGGTGTCCGACAAGATCCAGCTCATCGAGGAGGTGCGCGGACAGACCACCTCGCTCGCCAGCATGGCGGGAGACGCGAAGACGCATACCGAGGAGCTCGCCCGCGCGGTCGGCGAGATCTCCAGCGCCACCGCCTCGATCGGCAGCCGCGTCGCCGATACCTCTCGCATGTCCGACAGCGCCGCATCGCTCGCCGGCGAGGCGGGGGACAGCGTCGCCAGCCTGAAGAAGTCGAGCCTGGAGATCGACGAGGTCGTCCAGCTCATCGCGGCGATCGCCAAGCAGACCAACCTCCTGGCGCTGAACGCAACCATCGAGGCCGCGCGCGCCGGCGAGGCCGGCCGCGGTTTCGCGGTCGTCGCCAACGAGGTGAAGACCCTGTCGCACCAGACCCAGCGTGCCACCGAGGAGATCGCCCGCAAGGTCGCCGACCTGCAGGCTGCCGCCGAAGGCAGCGTCGTCGCGCTCGACCGCATCACAGAAATCATATCTCGCCTCGGTCCGGTCTTCTCCGATGTCGCGTCGGCGGTCGACCAGCAGGTCCAGGCCTCCGCCCATGTGGGCGACACAGCACGCAAGACCGCCGCCTTCGTCGCCGATGTCGCCGGCCACGTCGCGGAGATCGACCAGTCAACCGCCCGGGCGGTGGAGCTCGGCGGCGTCGCGCGGCAGGGCTGCTCGGGCCTCAATGGTCTCGTCGAAACCCTCGACGATCGGTTCGCGATGCTGCTCCGGCAGTCCCGCCACGGAGACCGGAGGGGGCTCGATCATCTCCCGATCGAGCTCAAGGCGGAGGTCCGGTCCGGGGGCGACCGCCACCTCACCACGACGCTCGACCTCTCGGAGACGGCGGTCACGCTGAAACCCCTCGCCGACTGGGCGCCGGCGCCGGGGCGGACGATGACGGTGGGCCTCGAGGGGATCGGCAGCATCGAGGCCAAGGTGACGCGCTCGAGTCGTTTCGGGATCAGTCTCGCCCTCCACACCCCCCAACGGTCGGTGGCCGAGAAGCTGGGTGCCGCCGTGCAGTCGGTCCAGGCCAGCCACGCCGTCTACATCGATCGCGCCCGGGATGTCGCCGCCCGCGTCGCCGGCGCCGTCGAGGCCGCGGTCGCGGAGGGCCGGCTGGCGATCGAGGCGGTCTTCGACATGAGCTACCGACCGATCCCCGGCACCGACCCGCAGCAGTTCTCCACCGCCTATCTCGCCGAGTTCGACCGCCTGTTGCCGCCGATCCAGGAGGAGGCGCTGAAGTCGGACCGGCACATGGTGTTCTGCGCCTGCGTCGACCGCAACGGCTACCTGCCGGTCCACAATCTGGTCTACTCGAAGCCGCAGCGCCTGGGAGAGACCACCTGGAACGCGGCGAACGCCCGCAACCGGCGCATCTTCGACGACCGGGCGGGGCTGTCGGCGGCGCGCAATGTCCGGCCGCACCTCGTGCAGTCCTATGCGCGGGACATGGGCAACGGGACCGTCGTGATGATGAAGGAGATCGACGCTCCGATCATCATCGGCGGTCGCCACTGGGGCGGGGTGAGGATGGCCTACAAGTTCTGATCCGGCCCCGGCTCCGCCCGACCCGA
>JAEYRQ010000104.1 GCA_023435545.1 Pseudomonadota bacterium
GACCAGCCCCGCCCTCGGCCGGATCTGCGCCGTCCAGTCGTAGCCGTCGAGGTTTCCGCTCCTGATGCCGGCCTGAAGCCCCTCCGCCGCCAGCTCGCTGCCAAGGACCGCCTCGGCGACGAGGCCGGCCGAGACCGTGGAGAGCGACTTCGCCACCATCCGCTTCGAGACCGCGATGCCGCCGGGCAGGACAGTGAGCAGCAGCGACATGAGTACGACTGCGATCAGTGTCTCCAGCTACAGGAAGCCAGCCTCGCGACCCCTGGGCTTCATCCGCGCGATCATGGCGCGACCTGCGCGGCGACGGGCAGCACGTCCACGCCAGCCGTGAGCCAGTTGACGCTGACGCGGTAGCCGACAGGGCCGCGGCTGAGCGTCAGGACACCGCCGGAGGAACGCCCGTCCGCCTTGAACCGGATGCCGCCTCCCCCTGCCGCTCTCTCCTGCTCGGACTGGAGGAAATCGATGCTGACGGAATCGGGAATGCGCACATAGCCGCCGCCCGCGCCCGATACCAGAACCCTGTTTGTCAGATCGACCCGGCTCACCACGTCGCGACGGTCCAGGAGCGCGCGGTTCCGGTCTTCCCCGAGCAGGCCGGCAATCGAGTAGGCCTTTGCCCTCAGCGCAGCCGGACCCGGCTCGCGCGCGACGCGCGGCAGGACCAGCCCGATCACCAGCCCGATGATCGCCAGCGCGACGACCATCTCGATCAGGGCGAAACCCGCCCCGGAAGCATTGCGGCTATCTGTTGCTCGTGATGTCCGAGGCATCTCCGGTACCTCCCTTGCGTCCGTCGGACCCGAAGGAGGTGATCTCGTAGGGGCCGCCGGCCCCCGGAGAGCGGTAGTCGTAGGGATTTCCCCACGGATCGAGCGGGACGGAGGTCTGGTTCAGATAGGGACCGTTCCACCGGTCCGCATTGGGCACCCGAACCACGAGTGCCTGAAGTCCTTCCGACGTCGTCGGATACCGCCCCGTATCCAGATAGAAGAGATCGAGTGCAGACTGGATGGCCTCGATCTGCAGACGCGCGGACTTGCCGCGCGCGTCAGACAGGTAGCTCAGCACGCGGGGGCCGACCAGGCCCATGATCAGGCTGAGGATCACCAGCACGACCAGCAGCTCCACCAGCGTGAAGCCGCCCCGTCTGTCGCGACGTGAGCGCCGCCGGCCGGTCATTGCCGCGAGAATTCTTGTCTTTAGCGTCACAACAGGAGCTCGTTCACGCTCAACAGCGCAGTGATGATGGTTATGATCAGCCACGCGATGATCAGGCTGACCAGGATCAATATAGACGGTCCCAGAATGCCTGTCAGTCGCGCCAGCGACCGCTCGAGCCGGTCCTCGTAGAAGCCGCCGATGCGCTTCGACATCGTGTCCAGCTCTCCGGCTTCCTCACCGACCCTGAGGATTGGGATAACATAGGCGGGCAAGAGGTCAAGTCCGGCGAGCGCGTCGCTCAGCCGGTGGCCCTGGCGCACCTCGGCAATCAGTCGGTCCACCTTCTCCGCGGCGCGCCGGTCGCGGAACAGGTCGCGCACGAGCCGCAGCGACGTCGTGATGTCGACGCCGCTGCCGAGCAGCGTTCCCAGCGTCGAGCAGAAGAAGACGGTCTGCTGATACTGAACGATCGTGCTGATCCCGGGAATGCGGCCGATCATCCGCAGAAGAGCACCTGTCGCAGAACGGCTGCGGGAGACAAGCAGACCGCCGAGCAGGGCCATCACCGCCGCGCCGAGTATCAGGTCGAGGTTCTCGCGGACGAAAGTCGACATCGCGAAAACGGTACGCGCGGACGGATCGATGCGGTCCTGGAAGCCGGACATGGCACGTTCGAACTCGGGAATGACCCCGACCAGCACGAACAGGAAGACGCCGCAGGCGGCCAGCACCAGGAAGCTCGGATAGGTCAGTGCCGAGGTCAACCGCCGCCTCAGCGCCTCGTTGCGGCTTCGCTCCTGGGCGATCTCATCGAGCGTCGCCTCGAGCGTGCCCGCCGCCTCGGCCACCTCGACCATCTTGACGTAGATCGGCGGGAAAACGTCCTGATGCGCCGACAGCGCCTCCGCGAAGCTCTTGCCGTCGGCGATACTGCGCTGAAGCGAGGACATCAGATCGCGCACGACGGCGCGCCCGCCCATCCGCGCCAGCAACTGCAGTGCCTCGTGCAGGCTGACGCCGCCCTTCAAGAGCATCGCCAGGTCACGGGTCGTCTCGGTGATCTCTTCGCGCTTCGGCTTCGCCCTGAGGGCTCGCATGAGGCCGCCGCCCGCGGTGTCGCGAGCTTCGTGCGCTTCGATCGGAAGATGCCCGATACGCTCGAGTTCGCTCAGAAGCTCGCGGCTCGAATCCGCCTCCGCCTCGCCGGTGACCATCCGGCCGGAGGGGTCGAGCGCGCGGTACTGGAATTTCGGCATGAACCGGCCACGTCGGCGACGATGCTGCCGCACCCTGCCCCGGATCAGCCGGCATGTCGAGGCTGTGCTGGAGCAGGTTGAATCCGCCGCGATGGGCGGGCACGGGTGACAACCACCTCCGGTTGGCTAGAGTGGATGCGGCTCATGCACTGAGGAATCGGGAGGATCGGCATGCGATCGCGGACGGCACTCCGATGGATAGGGGCAGCATTCGTCGTCGCACAGATCGCATCGGCCGTCCCGGTTGCCGCCGACACCTCGCTGCTGCCGATGATCCGCGGCCTCCTGTCGGACGAGTCGCGAAAGGAGCTGCCGGTCGAGAACGCGCGGCTCGATCTCATCCGCTACTACGCGGCCGACGACGTCGTGCCGCTGTTCATCGGGGCGGCGCGCGCGCCGGCGCTGATCGCCCGCATGGAGGCCTCCGCCTTCGACGGGCTTGATCCCGCCCGCTATCCGACGGGCTTCCTGCGGCAGCTTCTGGCCGAGGCCGACGGCGCGGATGCGGCGCGGCTCGCCGAGATCGAGGTCCGCTTCGCCTCGCACTTCCTGATGTTCGCAGCCGACCTGAAGGTCGGCCGCGTCCTGCCGCGGATGGTCTATCCGCAGGACTACGCGCCTCGCAAGGCGATCGACGGAGAGAACGTGCTGCGCGCCGCCGCCCGCTTTCCCGATCTTTCCACCTTCCTCGATGCCTGGCAGCCCTACAACTTCGAGTACGGGCGGCTGAGGGAGGCGCTCGGCCGGTACTTGGAGATCGCGGAGCGCGGAGGCTGGCCGATTCTGGAGCCGGGTCCGGACGTCGAGATCGGCCAGAGCGATCCGCGCATTCCGGCCCTTCGCGAGCGCCTCGACGTCGAATATGGCGCCACCGGTGCCCAGCCTGCCGATCCGATGATGCTGGACGAGGTGCTGGCCGAACGCCTGCGCCGGTTCCAGGAGCATCATGACGTCCCCGCCACCGGCGCCCTCGACAAGCTGACGCTGATCGCGCTGAACGTGCCCGTCCAGCGGCGCGTCGAGCAGATCGCGCTGTCGATGGAGCGCCTGCGCTGGATGCCGGAGGACCTCGACGAGCGCATGCTGATCGCCAACAAGGGCGAGGGCGTGATGCGGCTGGTGGATGCGGGCGGCGCCCGCCGGGAATGGACGATCCTGCCGAATTGCCCGCGGGAGAACCTGTCGATAGGGGCCGGCCGGATCCACACGCTGGTACTCGACCCCAGATGGGACGTGCCGGACGAGTACTTCCAGACGGTGCTGTACCCGTTGCTCCAGTCCGATGCCGGAGAGGTCGAGCGACGGGGCTACGAACTGCTCTACCAGAATACGCCGATGCCGATCACCTCGCTGCCGTGGAAGTCCTTCCCAAAGACAACGCTGGCGCGCGAGGCCGACAAGTTCCGGTTCCGCCTGCGTCCCGGCGACGGCAATCCGCTGGGCCGCTATGTCTACCGGCTCGACACGATGAGCGAGGCCTTCCTGTTCGACGCTTCCATGGCGGACGGCGGGGAACTGTGCGATCCGCGCATCTCAAAGGGCGCGATCGGCGTCGTCGACGGTCAGGACATAACCGAACTGCTGGTGCGCCACCGAAGTTTTCCCGCCGGCTATCTCGACCGGACGAGCGAGCGGCGGGACACCCTGATCCTCCCCGACGTCGAGCCTGTTCCGCTGCTGATCATCTTCCAGTCCGCCTGGATCGACGAAACCGGTGCAGTGCGCTTCGGCAAGGACCCCTTCATGGAGGACCTGCGGCTGGCCCGCGCACTGGAGGGTAAGCCCAGTTCGTAATGCCGCGCGGCGGGTTCGGCCATCCGCCGGTACCGGAACGTGACGCAACACGAACAAATCCATGCAATGCCCGCAGGGGCGTTGTCATCCGGGGATCGGGATTGCACACTCCTCCGACAAGCAACAACCGGGAGGAGATGAGATGACCAGGGACGTGACGCGTTTCATTGCCGGTGCGGCTGTCGCCGGGGCTATGGGTCTGGCAGCGACCGCAGCCTCAGCCGAGCAGTTGAAGCTGATGACCGGGCCTCAGGGCGGTTCGTGGTATCCACTTGGTGGCGCCATCCAGAACATCGTCGAAAAGAACATGTCCGGCGTCACCGTGCAGGTGCTTCCCGGCGCCGGCATCGCCAACGTCAAGGGAATCGAGGGCGGCAAGGCGGATCTCGGATTCGCCAACTCGGTATCGACGGTCGACGCGATCGAGGGCAAGGAGCCCTTCGACGGGCCGGCCAAGGACACCTGCCACGTGGCGACCCTCTACCCGCAGTATTTCCAGGTCGTTGCCCTCGCCGATGCCGGTATCGGCGATCCCGGCGACCTGAAGGGCAAGGCGGCCTCTGTCCAGCCGAAGGGAAACACCGCCGAAGCGATCACCGCCCAGATGCTCGAGGCCTACGGCATGACCTATGATGACCTGTCGAAGGTCAATTTCGGGTCCTACACCGACGCCGTGTCGCTGATGAAGGACGGCAACGCGGCGGTCTTCACGCTGGGCACCACCGTCCCGGCCGGCTCGATCATGGATCTCGCGGCCGCGCGCGACATCAAGATGGTGCCGATCCCCGACGAGGGGCTGGCGAAGATGAAGGAACTCAACGCCGGCTACATGCGCGGCTACATCAAGGCGGGCAGCTATCCCGGCGTCACCGAGGACGTTCCGACGATCATCTATTCGACGCACCTGATCGCGCGCTGCTCGCTGCCTGAGGATGTCGTCTACGGCCTCGTGAAGAACCTCAACGAGAACCTCGCCGACCTGGCCGCGATCGCCGGCGCGATGAAGGACCTGACCCCGCAGGAGATGGCCGCCGACGTCGGCGTCCCGCTGCATCCGGGGGCGGAGAA
>JAEYRQ010000206.1 GCA_023435545.1 Pseudomonadota bacterium
CGCCCCCGCGGAGGAGGGCTCGTGATCGCGCACGTGATCGAGGCGTGCGCGCGCCACCGCGGCCTCGTGCTGCTCGCGGGCTTCGCGCTCGCGGCGCTCGGCTGGTTCTCCATGCAGCGCGTGCCGCTCGACGCGATCCCCGACCTCTCCGATCCGCAGGTGATCGTCTTCACCGAGTGGGAGGGGCGCTCGCCGACGCTGATCGAGGATCAGGTCACGTACCCGATCGTCACCGCGCTGCTCGGCGCGCCGCGCGTGGTCGAGGTGCGCGGCCAGAGCATGTTCGGGATGAGCTTCGTGTACGTGGTGTTCGAGGAGGGCACCGATCCGTACTGGGCTCGCTCGCGCGTCCTCGAGTACATGAGCAGCGCGAGCGCGCGCCTGCCGGAGGGCGTCGTGCCGCAGCTCGGCCCCGACGCGAGCGGCATCGGCTGGGTCTACCAATACGCGCTCCTCGACTCGTCGGGCACCCACGACCTCGGCGAGCTGCGCGCGCTGCACGATT
Source organism: Pseudomonadota bacterium (assembly GCA_023435545.1). Lineage (GTDB taxonomy): Bacteria > Pseudomonadota > Alphaproteobacteria > Rhizobiales > Tepidamorphaceae > Tepidamorphus. Next base: position 506 of record JAEYRQ010000206.1, read on the forward strand.
TCTCGATCCGCTACGCGCTGGCGAGCGTGCCGGGGGTCGCGGAGGTGGCGAGCGTCGGCGGCTTCCTGCCGCAGTACCAGGTCACGCTCGACCCCGCGCGGCTGCGCGCGCACGGCGTCTCGCTCACCGAGGTGGCCGACGCGATCCGCCGCAGCAACGAGGACGTGGGCGGGCGGCTCATCGAGATGTCGGAGCGCGAGTACTTCGTGCGCGGGCGCGGCTACCTCGAGGGCTCCGAGGACGTCGAGCGCGTGGTCGTGCGGCGCAGCGAGAGCGGATCGCCGCTCACGGTGGGCGACCTCGGCAGCGTGCGCATCGGCGGCGACCAGCGGCGCGGCGCGGCGGACTGGAACGGCGAGGGCGAGGTCGTCTCGGGGATCGTCGTCATGCGCTACGGCGAGAACGCGCGCGACGTCATCCGCCGCGTCGAGGCGCGCATCGACGAGATCGCATCGTCGCTCCCCGAGGGCGTCGAGATCCGCCCCGTCTACGATCGCTCCGCGCTGATCGAGCGCGCGATCGAGACGCTGCGGCACGCGCTCACCGAGGAGATGATCGTCGTCGCCGTCGTCATCCTCCTCTTCCTGCTCCATGTCCGGTCGGCGCTGCTGCCGATCATCGCGCTGCCGCTCGCGGTGTTGATCGCGTTCATCCCGATGGCGCTCTTCGGGATCCCGGCGACGATCATGTCGCTCGGCGGCATCGCGATCGCGATCGGCGCGACGGTCGACGCCGAGATCGTGATGGTCGAGGCGGCGCACAAGAAGCTCGAGCACGCGCCGCCCGACCTGACGGCGGAGCAGAGGCAGAAGCTGCTCGCCGAGGCCGCCCGCGAGGTCACGCCCGCGATCTTCTTCTCGCTGCTGATCATCGCGGTGTCGTTCATCCCGGTCTTCGGCCTCACCGGGCAGGCAGGGCGCCTCTTCCGCCCGCTCGCGTTCACCAAGACCTGCGTGATGCTCTCGGCCGCGCTGCTCTCGATCACGGTCGCGCCGGCGCTCCGCGACCTGCTGATCCGCGGGAAGATCCGGCCCGAGGCGCAGCACCCCGTCTCGCGCCTCATCCGGCGCTTCTACGAGCCCTTCGTGCACGTCGCGCTGGAGAACCCGCGCACCACGCTCCTGATCGGCCTCTTCGCCGTGCTCTCGGCGCTGCCGCTCGTGCCGCGCCTCGGCAGCGAGTTCATGCCGCCGCTCGACGAGGGCGACATCCTCTACATGCCGACCACGTTCCCCGGCATCTCGATCGAAGAGGCGCGCCGGCAGATGCAGGTGCAGGACGCGCTGCTCCGCGAGTTCCCCGAGGTCGAGGCGGTGCTCGGGAAGGTGGGGCGCGCCGAGACTCCGACCGACCCCGCACCGCTCTCGATGGCCGAGACCGTGGTCCAGCTCCGGCCGCGCTCGGAGTGGCGCACGCGCTACGAGCGGCGCTGGTACCACGGGCACGCCCCGGCTTGGATGCGGCCGCTGCTGACGTCGCTGTGGCCGGAGTTCCGGCCGATGACGCGCGAGGAGCTGGTCGAGGAGATGAACGCGCGCCTGCGCCTGGTGGGCTGGACCAACGCGTTCACCCAGCCCATCCGCAACCGCGTCGACATGCTCGCGACCGGCATCCGCACGCCCGTCGGCATCAAGGTCTACGGCCGCGACCTCGCGGAGATCGAGCGCGCCGGGATCGCGATCGAGCGCGTCGTGCACGGCGTGCCCGGGACGCGCAGCGTCCTCTTCGAGCGCCAGCAGGGCGGCACCTATCTCGACGTGGTGCCGGACCGCGACGCGCTCGCGCGCTACGGGCTCTCGGTCGACGAAGTGAACGCGGTCGTCGAGCGCGCGCTGGGGGGAGAGTCGGTCACGACGACGGTCGAGGGGCGCGCGCGCTACGGGGTGAGCGTCCGCTACGCCGAGGACTTCCGCTCGAGCCCGGAGGCGATCGCGGCGGCGCTGGTGCCGGTCGGCGGAGGACGTCAGGTCGCGCTGCGCGAGGTCGCCGACGTGCGCGTCGCGTCGGGGCCGCCGATGGTCAAGGACGAGAGCGGGATGCTCGTCGGCTACGTGTACGTCGACGTCGACGAGGGGCGCGATCTCGGCGGCTACGTCGAGACCGCGCAGCGCGCCGTGGAGGCGGCGATCGCCGCGGGGGTCGTCGATCTCCCCGAGGGTGGGCACGTGCGCTGGACCGGCCAGTACGAGCTGATGCTGGAGACCGAGGCCCGCATGAAGCTCCTCGTCCCGCTCGCGCTGCTGGCGGTGATCGTGCTGCTCTACCTGCAGTTCCGCGACCTCACCGAGGTGCTGATCGTGCTGCTCAGCGTCCCCTTCGCGCTGGTCGGCAGCGTGTGGGCCCTCTGGCTGCTCGACTACCACCTCTCGACCGCGGTCTGGGTGGGCATCATCGCGCTCATCGGCCTCGCCGCGCAGACCGGCGTCGTCATGATCGTCTACATCGATCAGGCGTACGAGAGACGGCTCCGAGAGGGTCGCATCCGCTCGCTCGCCGACATCGTGGACGCACACGCCGAGGGCACGATCCAGCGCGTGCGCCCGAAGCTGATGACCGTCGGCACGATGCTGATCGGGCTCGTGCCGCTGCTCTGGGCCGAGGGCTCGCGCGCCGACGTCATGAAGCGAATCGCGGCGCCGATGGTCGGCGGGCTCGTGACGAGCGCGTTCCTCACCCTCGAGCTCATCCCGGTCGTGTACACCTACTGGCGCCACGAGCAGCTCGTCCACCGCGAGCTCGCGAAGGTCGCGCCGGAGATGTTGGCCGAGCTGGAGAAGCTGATCGCGATCGTCCGCGCGTCGAGCGCGGTGCTCGCGCTCTCGCTCGCGCTGCGCCTCTACCTCGGCCCCGAGCACGAGGCGCTCCTCGCCACGGGGCACGTCGCCGGCGGCGCGGGCCTCGCGCTGGGCACGATGGTGTATCTCTGGGCGCGCGCTCGCGCGCTCCGCACGATCTCGGCGAGCGCGAGCCCGCCCGAGCCGATCCACGAAGAACCGAATGCTGGAGAGTCGAATGCCTGATCGCCGTACGCTCACC
>JAEYRQ010000231.1 GCA_023435545.1 Pseudomonadota bacterium
CGGAAGCCTCGGCGCTCGCCGCCGCCGGACCAGGCGGGCGGTTGGTGCTGGCGCGCATCAAAAGCGCTGCCGCGCCCTGCGCGCTCGCCGAACGGGGGCCGCGATGACCGTACACTTCATCGGCGCCGGACCCGGCGCGCCCGACCTGATCACCGTGCGCGGGCTCAACCTGATCGCCCGCTGCCCGGTCTGCCTCCATGCCGGCTCGCTGGTGAACCCCGAGATTCTCGCCCACTGCCCGCCCGGCGCGCGCGTCGCCGACACCGCGCCGATGAGCCTCGACGAGATCGTCGCGGAGTTCGAACGCGCCCATGCGGCCGGCGAGGACGTCGCGCGGCTCCACTCCGGCGACCTTTCGGTGTGGAGCGCGCTCGGCGAGCAGATCCGCCGGATCGACGCGCTCGGCATCCCCTACACGATCACCCCGGGGGTCCCCTCCTTCGCCGCCGCCGCCGCGACGCTCGGCCGCGAACTGACGCTGCCCGAGGTCGCCCAGTCGGTGGTGCTGACCCGCACATCCGGCCGCGCCTCGGCAATGCCGCCCGGCGAGACGCTCGAAGCCTTCGGCCAAACCGGCGCGACCCTGGCGATCCACCTGTCGATCCACGCGCTGGACAGCGTGGTCGCCGAGCTGCTGCCCCACTACGGTCCGGACTGTCCGGTCGCGATCGTCTACCGCGCGTCCTGGCCGGACGAGCGGGTTCTGGCAGGCAGCCTCGCGACCATCGCGGCACAGGTCGCCGCCGAGCCGATCGAGCGCACCGCGCTGATCCTCGTCGGCAAGGCGCTGGCGGCCGACGACTTCCGCGACAGCGCGCTCTACGATGCCGACTACCAGCGACGGTTCCGGGGACGGACCGGCCCATGAAGACGCTCGACGCCCTCCGCCACCTGATGGGTCCGGTCCCGCGCCTGTCGCCCGGCCATGTCTGGCTCGCCGGCGCCGGACCGGGCGATCCCGCCTACCTGACGCTCGGTGCCATCGCAGGCCTCGCCCAGGCCGATGTCATCGTCCACGACGCGCTGGTCGACGAGCGCGTGCTGGCGCTGAAGGACGAGACGGCAGCGCTGGAGTTCGCCGGCAAGCGCGGCGGCAAGCCCTCGGCCACCCAGGCTGACATCACCCGAAGGCTGGTGGAGCTGGCCCGCTCGGGCAGGCGCGTGCTGCGGCTGAAGGGCGGCGATCCCTTCGTCTTCGGGCGCGGCGGCGAGGAGGCGCTGACGCTGGCGCGCGAGGCAATCCCGTTCCGGATCATACCGGGCGTCACGTCGGGCCTCGCCGGCCTCGCGGTCGCCGCGATCCCGGCGACGCACAGGGGCATCAACCAGGCTGTGATCCTTGCCACCGGCCATTCGGCCGAGACCGCCGGCGAGATCGACTGGGCAGCAGTCGCCCGCACCGGCTTCCCGGTGATCCTCTACATGGCGATGAAGAACCTCGGACGCATCGCAGACCAGCTGATGGCGGGCGGGCTTCCCGGAGACACGCCGGCGGCAATCGTCGTCTCGGCCACCTTGCCGGAGCAACAGGTGCTTGTTTCCACTCTCGCCGAGATCGCCGATGCAGCGGATCGCGCAGCCCTGTCGCCGCCGGCGATCGTCGCCATTGGCGGCATCGTCGCGCTTCGTGATCAGCTTGCCGGTTTCGCGACAAGCCTCATGGAACCGGTGCCATGACCGCGCGCGGGCTGATGATCGCGGCGCCACGCTCCGGCTCCGGCAAGACCACCGTGACGCTCGCGGTGATCGCGGCGCTGCGGCGGCGGGGACTGCGGGTCTGCACCGCGAAATCTGGTCCCGACTACATCGACCCCGCCTTCCACGCCGCCGCGACGGGCACGCCGAGCCCAAACCTCGACACCTGGGCGATGCCGCCGGTGCTGATCGACGGTCTGGTCGGCGAGGCGGCGTCGGACGCCGACATCGTCCTCATCGAATCCTCCATGGGCCTGTTCGATGGGCTGGCGCTGGACAAGGGGCGGCGCGGCGCCGGCGCCGACCTTGCCGCCCGCCTGTCGCTGCCGGTGCTGCTGGTAATGGATGTCAGCGGCCAGTCCCAGTCGGCCGGCGCGATCGCGCGCGGCTTCGCCGCACACGATCCGGAGGTGCGCATCGGCGCGGTGATCCTCAACCGCGTCGCCAGCGAGCGTCATCGCGACCAGGTCGCGGGCGCGATGCGGGACATCGCGATGCCGGTCGCCGGAGTCATGATGCGACAGCCGGCGATCACCCTGCCCGAACGCCATCTGGGCCTCGTGCAGGCTATGGAGCACGGCGACCTCGCCACGCTGCTCGACCGGCTCGCCGACATGGCCGAGGCGAGCCTCGATCTCGACCTGATCGCCGGCCTCGGCGCGCCTCTGCGGTTGCCGTCCGGCACCGGCAACGCGCTGCCGCCACCGGGGCAGCGGATCGCCATCGCCCGCGACGCCGCCTTCACCTTCGTCTATCCGCACGTGACCGACGGCTGGCGGCGCGCCGGCGCCGAGATCGTCGAATTCTCGCCGCTCGCCGACGAGCCGCCGCCCCAGGATTGCGACGTCTGCTGGCTGCCCGGCGGCTATCCTGAGCTTCACGCCGGCGCGCTGGCGGCGTCGGGGCGCTTTCTCGAGGGCTTGAAGCACTTCGCTGAGACCCGCCCGGTCCATGGCGAGTGTGGCGGCTACATGGTGCTCGGCGCCGGGCTGGAAGACGCCGACGGCCACCGCCACGAAATGGCGGGCCTGCTCGGCCATGCGACGAGCTTCGCCCGGCGAAAGATGAATCTCGGCTACCGAGAGGCGGAACTGCTGTCCGACTGCCCCGTCGGCCCGGCAGGCAGCATCC
>JAEYRQ010000254.1 GCA_023435545.1 Pseudomonadota bacterium
CCTCTTGCGCAGTCCGTTGGTTGTCCGACACCTGCCGCTGCGCCTCAGGCGGCGTCGTCCTTCAGGCGAAGCCGGGCGACGAGCGCCGCGCCGGCTGTCTCCGTGTGGATGCGGGCGCGCCGTCCCGCTTCATCCTGGTCGCCCGCCTCGACGGCAGTGAGGATGCCGACATGCTCGGCCCATACCCGGTTCCGAACCTCCGCATCGCCCAGCACCGCGCCCATCGAGCGCTTGAAGTGCGGCCACTGCCCGGCGACCGTCTCGACGATCGCGAGGTTCCCCGACATGCGGTGCAGCGCCGAATGGAACCGCACATCCGCGGCGATCCAGTCGTGCATCGGATCAGCGTCCGTCAGCGCCCGTCCGGCGGCCAGCGCCTCGCGCGCGGCCCGCAATTCCGCCGGATCGGCTGGCCCATCGGCGACGGCACGGGCGGCGCGGCGGGCGGCCACTTCCTCGAGCGCGGCGCGCACCTCGTAGAGATCGGCGATCCGCCGCGGCTCGATCGGCGCGACGGCGAAGCCGCGCTTGCCCTGCTCGATGGCGAGCCCCTGCCGCTTCAGCATGTGCAGCGCGTGGCTGACCGGCTGGCGCGAGACGCCGAGCCGCGCGGCGACCTCCTCCTGCCCGAGACGCGCACCGGGCTCGAGCTCACCCGCCGCGATCGCGTCCACGAGGCGCTCGTAAACCTGGTCGATCAGGTTCGGAACGATGCCGAGCGGCTGCACGCGCGCCTCCTCCGGCCGACGGATCCCGGTCTTGCGCCGGGCATCTCCTGAATTCTGAATTCAGAATGCCGGGTATTCGCCCCACCGTCTATGCGCGGCGCAGCAACGCGGGCGCTCACTCCGATCACGGGAGCAGCAAAAACAGGCGCGAATACCCGCCGGGCGCTTGCGTCCCGCCTGCCGCTTCACTCCGGTCCGCCGCGCTTCTCGACCCCTTGAACCGGAGCTCCGGACATGGCCTTCCTCGCCGACGCGCTGGGCCGCATCAAGCCGTCCGCCACCATCGCCGTCACCAACAAGGCCCGCGAGCTGAAGGCCGCCGGCCGCGACGTCATCGGGCTGGGCGCCGGCGAGCCGGATTTCGACACGCCGGACAACATCAAGGAGGCGGCGATCCGCGCCATCCGCGAGGGCAAGACCAAGTACACAGCCGTCGACGGCATCCCGGAGCTGAAGGCGGCGATCGCCCGCAAGTTCGCCCGCGAGAACGGTCTGACCTACGACCCTTCACAGGTCACGGTCAGCACCGGCGGCAAGCAGGTGCTGTTCAACGCGCTGATGGCGACCATCAACCCTGGCGACGAAGTGATCGTGCCGGCGCCCTACTGGGTGAGCTATCCGGAGATGGTCGCCCTGTTCGGCGGCGTGCCGGTGCCGGTCGAGGCCTCGGTTGCGTCTGGCTACAAGATGACGCCGGGCGCGCTCGAGGCGGCGATCTCGCCGAAGACCAAGTGGCTGATCTTCAATTCGCCGTCCAACCCCTCCGGTGCCGCCTACACCCGCGACGAGCTCAAGGCGCTGACCGACGTGCTGTTGCGCCACCCGCATGTCTGGGTGATGACCGACGACATGTACGAGCATCTGGTCTATGACGGCTTCGAGTTCACCACGCCTGCCCAGGTCGAACCCGGGCTTTACGACCGCACGCTGACGGTCAACGGCGTCTCCAAGGCCTACGCCATGACCGGCTGGCGCATCGGCTATGGCGCCGGCCCGGCGCATCTGATCAAGGCGATGGGCACGATCCAGTCGCAATCGACCTCCAACCCTACCTCGATCTCGCAATATGCCGCGCTCGAGGCGCTGGACGGGCCTCAGGACTTCATCCCGAAGAACGCCGAGATCTTCAAGGCGCGCCGCGACCTCGTCGTCTCGATGCTGAACCAGGCCAAGGGCATCAAGTGCCCGAAGCCGGAGGGCGCCTTCTACGTCTATCCGAGCTGCGCCGGCACCATCGGCAAGACGTCCCCCGGCGGCCGCCCGATCGCCAGCGACGAGGATTTCGTCACCGCGCTCCTGGAAGAGGAAGGCGTCGCGGTGGTGCAAGGCTCCGCCTTCGGGCTGGCCCCGCATTTCCGGATCTCCTACGCGACCTCCACCGAGGCGCTGGAGGAGGCCTGCACGCGAATCCAGCGGTTCTGCGGGGGATTGAGGTAGGGGGGCGCGCCCGCCACCTTCTCATTCACTCCCACGTCATGCCCGGGCTTGACCCGGGCATCTCCGCCTCCACTTCACCGCGGGCACGCCCCTGACCGCCGAGTCCCGCTCCATGCCTCTCGCACTTTCCGTCCTGGATCTCTCCCCGGTCACCACCGCGACGCCCCCGTCGCAGGCGCTGAGGAACTCCATCGACCTCGCCCGCCATGTCGATACCCTCGGCTACACCCGCTACTGGCTGGCCGAGCATCACAACCTCGCCAATGTCGCGACCACCTCGCCGGCGATCATGATCGGCCAGGTGGCGGCCGCCACCGCCCGCATCCGGGTCGGCTCGGGCGGGGTGATGCTGCCGAACCACGCGCCGCTGACCGTCGCTGAGAACTTCCGCACGCTGGAGGCGCTGTTTCCCGGGCGCATCGACCTCGGGCTCGGCCGCGCGCCCGGCACCGACCAGCTGACGGCGGCCGCGCTCCGGCGGCGGCTGGACAAGCCGGAGGACGATGACTTCATCGAGCGGCTGCACGAACTGATCGCCTTCGGCACTGACGCCTTCCCGGACACACACCCGTTCCGCCGCGTCGCCGCGATGCCGACCGACGTGGCGCTGCCGCCGGTGTGGATCCTCGGCTCGTCGAACTATGGCGCCCATCTCGCCGCCGCGATGGGGCTCGGCTACGCCTTCGCCCACCACTTCGCCTCCTTCCCGGCCGCCGAGGCGATGCGCATCTACCGCGACGGTTTCCGCCCCTCGGTGTGGATGGACCGCCCGCACGCGATGCTCGGCGTCTCGGCGGTGGTGGCCGATACCGACGAAGAGGCGGAGTTCGTTGCCGCCACGGTCGACCTCGCCTGGCTCAGGATCATGCGCGGCGAACGCGCGCCGCTGGCGAGCCCCGAGGCCGCGCTGGCGATCCCCTACACCGAGGCCGACCGTGCCCAGATGCGCCGCACCCGCGACCGCCACGCGGTCGGCAGTCCCGCCACCGTGCGGGCAAGGCTGGAGGCGCTCGCCGAGGAGTGCCGTGCGGACGAACTGATCGTGACCTCGACGATCTTCGACCACGAGGCCCGCAAGCGATCCTACACCCTGCTGGCCGAAGCGTTCGGGCTGGGACGGGCGCAGGCGGCGGAGTAGCGGCCGCCCGCCCCCGCTTTCGCGGCGCGTACGCTTACGGCTTCACCCGCTCGGCCGGCGCCAGCCATTTGCGCGGCGGGGCCACATAGGCGCGAAAACGCGCGATCAGCGCGGCCGGGACGGTCTCGAAGGCGAGCATCGCCGCGTGCTCGGGCGCGAGGAACCCGGCGGCGACCATCTTCGCCACCATCTCGCGCACCGGGTCGTAGTAGCCGCCGACATCGAGGAAGCCGCACGGCTTGGCGTGGATGCCCAGCTGGCCCCAGGTCCACTGCTCGGTGATCTCCTCCAGCGTCCCCGCCCCGCCCGGCAGCGCGATGAACCCGTCCGACAGGTCAGCCATGAGCGTCTTGCGCTCGTGCATCGAGCCGACGACGTGGAGTTCGCTCAAACCCCGATGCGCCAGTTCGCGGTCGACGAGGGCCTGCGGGATGATCCCGATCGCCCGTCCGCCGGCGGCCAGCACCGCATCGGCGGTGATCCCCATCAGCCCGACATGGCCGCCGCCATAGACGAGTTCGATCCCCTCGGCCGCCAGCAGGCGCCCGGTTGCCCGCGCCGCCT
>JAEYRQ010000256.1 GCA_023435545.1 Pseudomonadota bacterium
GCCTCGATCGACGCGGCGATGGCGCCCTTCCTCGCGCTGTCGCGCGAACTCGCCATCAGCGGCGGCGGGCGGCAGGCGGGCGGGGCGCCGGTGGTGATCCTCAACAACGCCCCGGCTGGAACCGAGGCCGACGTGCGGCAGCGGCCGGACGGCGCCATGGAGATCGACCTGATGCGGGCGGCCGACGATGCGCAGGCCGAGCGTATCGGCCAGCGTGGGTCTTCGGCCCGGGCGATGGAACGCTTCTATGGGCTCAATCCCACGGCGGGCACGCCGCGGCGTCGCCGCTAGCGGAGGCGCGACTTATGGCTGAAGCCTGGCCGAACATCGAGCACCGCGCCCGCGCCCGCTCGTTCCGCACCCTTGCGCCCGGCGCGCCGCGGCTGTCGACCGAGATGGACGACAGCTCGGCCTGGCACCGCCCCTCGACCACGCTCCGACTTGCCCGCATCGCCTTCCAGATCCGCATGTCCAATGCCGACTTCGATGTGTTCAAGGTCTGGGAGGACCGCACGCTTGTGCAGGGGACGCTGCCCTTCGTCATGCCGGTGTGGACCGGCTCGTCCTACCAGAGCCGGACCTGCACCTTCGTCGATCGCTACAACGACGATGCCGGGACCGGGCGCTATCACGTCGTCACCCTCACCCTCGACGTCGAGGACTGGTGAGCGATGCCGGTCGAGATGGACGAGGCGCTGGAGGAGGCCTATGCGTCGGCGCCGGCCGACGAGTTCGTGCTCTGCACGCTGGAGATCCAGCATCCGGCCTTCGTCGATCCGGACGGCAACGCCGATTCGCTGCGCGCGGTGACGAACGACAAGCGGGCCTGGGACCTGAAGATCGAGGCGGACGCGCCGATGTTCGCGGGCGAGACCAAGACCTTCGAGCCGTGCGCGGTGGAAGTGATCGGGCCGGAGCAGGACGAGGCCTCGCTCGGCCAGATGCGGCTGAAGATCGACAACGTGCCGCAGCGCTACATGCGCCACCTGACGGCCGCCGCGACCATGTCGTCGCCGATCCGGGTGATCTATCGCGAGTACCTGCTGAACCACGATCCGGAGACGGGGGAGTGGACCGTCGCGAGCACGGACGGGCCTGCCTACAGGATCGGCGGCCTGACCATGAAGGCGGTCGACGCGACCATGCTGGTGCTGGAGGGCGTCGCCGGCTTCGTCGATGCGCTGGGCCAGTCGGCGCCGACCGAGGTCTTTTCGCGCGAAGACTATCCGGGGATCTGGCAGTGACGGCCCCGCTCGACATGCGCAAGGCACGCGCGGCCTTCGTCAATGCCCTAATCGGCACCCCGTACAAGGTCGGCGCGCAGGGGCCTGAGATGTTCGACTGCTGGAGCATCGCGCGGCATGTCCAGCGCCATCTGTTCGGGCGCGACCTGCCGGCCTTCCAGGCGCCGGACGATGCCGGCCTGCAGGCGATCGCCGGGTTCATCGCAACCCATCCCGAGCGGCGCCGCTGGCGGCCGGTTTCGCGTCCCGTCGACGGGGCGCTGGTCTCGATGTTCCGCATGGGGATCGGCCATCATGTCGGCACCTTCATCGACCTCGACGGCGGGTTGGTGCTGCACGCCCTGCCGGGGATCGGCGTCACCGTCGATCCGCCGTTCCACCTGGCCGCCCCGCCCGACTGCTGGACGCGGCTTCGCTGGTATCTGCCGAGAGACTGACCCCGCATGTGCCAGGCCGTCATCGTCGACCGCATCTATGAGGATGCGGAGCGGATCCTGCCGCTCGACCCGGGCCTGACCGTGCACGAGGTCGTCGCCCGCCTCGCCGACGCGCATCCCGACCTGTTCACCGCGCAGGATCCGGAGAAGCCGCTGCCGGCGTTCCCTGCCGGCGTGCGCTTCCGGCTGCCGATCGTCGCGGTCGGCACCGACCCGGACGGCAATCCCGACTACATCCTTCAGCGCACCTGGCATACCCGGACGCTTGCCGAAGGCGAGACCATCGCTTTCGTGGTGGTGCCGCGCGGCGGTGGCGGCGGCTCGAACGCGGGCAAGCAGATCGCCGGCGTGGTGGCGATGATCGCGCTCACCATCGCCGCGCCCTATCTCGCGGTCGGGCTGGGCGGCGCGGCTTTCGGCACGATCTCCGGCGGCATGGCGAGCCTGACGCTGGCCGGGCGGCTTGCGACGATGGGCATCATCGCCGGCGGCGCGGCGCTGATGAACGCGCTGCAGCCGAAGGCCGATGGCCCGGCCGTCCAGGAGCAGAAGGTCTATTCGGCGGCCGCGGCGAACAACTCGCTCCAGCCCGGCGCCATCGTGCCGGTGCCCTACGGCCTGAACCGCTACGCCCCGCCCTTTTCGACCCGCGCCTACGTCGAATACGAGAACAACGAACAGTTCCTCTACCAGGTGCTCTGCCCCGGCAAGGGGCATCACGCGATCAAGCGGGTGCTCTACGGCGACACCACGGTGTGGACCGCCGAGGACGGCTACACCGACGCGATCGAAGGGCTGGAGCTCGAATTCTGCGAGCCGGGCGAAGGCGTCACGCTGTTCCCCGCCGGGGTGGTGCTCGCCTCCGAGGTGAACGGCCAGGAGATCCCGAACCCGAACCAGTGGCCGCCGCACGGGGCATTCGATCCGGTCTGGCTCGGGGGGTTCGTGGTCAACGCCGCGGGCGAAGCCAACCGCATCGATCGGATCGCGATCGACTTCTACATGCCCGAAGGCATCTACGCGCAAGGGTCCGGAGGCATCTCCGCCTTCGGCGCCGACCTGATGGCGCAGTACCGCGAGATCGACGACAGCGGCGACCCGGTCGGAAGCTGGACGACCTTCGTCGGCGACGGCACCGGGGAGAATGGCGGCAAGCGCTACTGGGGCGCCACGAAAGAGCCGCAGCGCTACACCGAGAAGGTGGACGTTCCCAAGGGCCGCTACGAGGTCCGGGTCGCCGCCACCTATCCCTTCCAGCCGGCCGACAGCGATGCGAAGAACCGCACCCTCTGGGGCGGCCTGAAAGGATATCTCGCCGACTTCACCACGCCGCCCGGCGTCACCCAGATCGCGGTGAAGATCCAGGCCGGGCACGATCTGAGCGAACTCTCCGCCAACCAGTTCTTCGTGGAATCGGTGCGGAAGCTCCCGGTCTGGGACCCTGACGAGGAGACCTGGTCGGAGCCGGTAGAGACGCAGTCGATCGCCTGGGCGGTGGCCGACTGGCTGATGAACACCGACTATGGCGGCGGCATCGCCGAAGGCGATATCGATCTGAACTGGCTCGCCGCCTATGCGACCTTCTGGGACGAGCGCGGCGACACGTTCAACGGCATCTTCGACCGCGAGTGGATGCTGCTCGACGGGGCCAACGCCATCCTGCGCTGCGGCCGGTCGCAGGTGGTCAGGATCGGCGACCGGATCGGCTTCACCCGCTACGAGGCGAAGGACGTCAAGCGGGCGGTGTTCACGCCGCGCTCCATCGTCAAGGGATCGTTCAAGCGGCGCTGGATCTTCTCCGACGACACCCTTCCCGATTCCAAATACTGCAAGTTCCTCGACGCCGAGACCTGGCAATACGACGAGATCAAGGTTGCCGCGCCCGGCTATTCCTCCTCGAGGCCGGTCGAGGAGACGATGTTCGGCTTCGTCGACCGCGAGCATGTCTGGCGCGAGGGCGTCACCGACTGCGCGATCAATGCCTACCGGGATCGCGAGTTCGCGTCCTTCACCACCGAGTGGGACGGCAAGCGGCTGGTGCGCGGCGATCCGGTGCTCGCCGTCCATCCGCTGATGGCCAATGCGTTCGCGCGGATCGACGGGGTGGACAGCACCGTCATCACGCTCGATCGGGACATCGCCCAGGCGTTGACCCAGCAATGGGTGGATGACGCCGCCGACTGGACCAACTCCAATGCCGGCGCGCCGGGATCGGTGGCGGACCTTCCCGGCTCCTTCGTCGAGGACGGGAGCTTCGGCCGGCTGGTGGCGGTCCGCTCCGGCACGTCGACCAACCCGATCCGATCGAAGCGGACGATACCGGCGCCGCTCGATGACACGATCATCGAATTGCAGGTGCGGTGGCGGATCGTCGGCGAGGGCGAGGGCCGGATCGTCGCGCGTTGCGTCTCGCTGGATGGCGACTATGCGCAGCTCTCGGTGGTCGGCGATGCGACGGACCTGGTGTCCGGCGGCGGCCAGCGCCTGACCCGGTTCTATTTTGCCAATCCGGCGACCGCGTCCGGCATCGGCGGGGTGACGGCCTGGCATGCGGCTGCGAAAGAGCTTCGGTTCGGCGTCAACGTCAACGCCGGCGAGGGCGGCGCCGAGGTGCGCATCGCCCAGATCCGCCCCCGCGCCGTCCATGGCCTTCAGGATCGGATCTACATCCGGGGCAAGCGCGGCCGCGAATGGGGCTTCTGCGACGTCGCCTCGATCCCCGACGACCGGACGATCGTGCTGGACGAAACCCACCTCGCCGAGGTCGAGACGGCCGACGGCTCGATCGCCTCGATCCTGCCGGGACCGCGGGCGGAGAAGGCGCATCTGGCGCTGTTCCAGGACGATGCCAGGCCCTTCGACGGGCTGGTGATCTCGATGCGCCCGACCGGCCCGAACCGTGTCGACGTGCTGCTGGTGCGCGACGATCCGAGGCCCTACGAGGCCGACGAGACCGGCTCGGCGCCGCCCTACCTGCCGCCCCGCAAGCCCCCGACGCCGCCTGACCGGCCGATCGTCACCGGCCTGTCGGCGCGTCTGGAAAACGGCGACTTCGACGTGCAGCTCGTTGGCGGGTGGCTGCCGGCGCCTGGTGCCCGCGCCTATGTCGCCAAGGTCTCCTATGACGAGGGGGACACATGGGAGCACGTCTATCGGGGCCGGAACCCGAGCTTTACCGCGCCGACGTTGAGGCAAGCGCAGCGGGTCGCGGTGCGCGCGATCGGCAAGCTGCCGGGGCCGTGGGTCTACGCCGACATCGCCGAGCTGGCTGTGCCGCCCGTCAAGCCGCCCCGCAACAAGACACCGCCGGGACCGCCGACCGATCTGGCCGTCGATACCGGGTTCACGATTGCTGCTGTCGACTGGGTCAACCCGGCCGATGACGATCTGGCGCACGTCGCCGTGCTGGTGCACACGTCTGACGATGTAGAGGCCGCGACCGTTGCCGGATCAATCATCGCGCCGGGCGATAGCCTCGTCGTCGCGGATCTTGCCGAAGACACCGATTACTGGTTCTGGGCCTATGCGGTCGACCTTGACGGCAACCCATCGACCATAACTGGCCCTGTCACCGACAAGACGAAGAAGTCTGTCTTTGGCCCCCCGAATACAGACCCGCCGGGAGAGCCCACCGCCCCTCAGCTGACGCCGGGGTTCAACCTGGTCCTGCTTGAATGGACCAACCCCGCCGACGACGACCTCGCCGATATCGAGGTGTGGGTCAACTCGGCGGACAACCTCGGCGCGGCCGTGCTGACCACGACGGCGCGTGCGCCGGGCGCCTCGGCTGTGGTCGGCGAGCTGCCGAACGATGCCGAGCGGTGGTTCTGGCTGCGCGCGGTCGACTATTGGGGGAACAAGTCCGAGTTCGTCGCCTGCGGCTCGGCGACGACGCTCGACTCCCCCTTCGGCGATCGGAACAGCGACCCGCCCGGCGAGCCGACCTCGCCCTCGCTTTCGCCCGGCTTCCATCTGGTCGGGATCGGATGGACCAACCCGGCTGACGACGACCTCGCCGACATAGAGGTGTGGGCGCACACCGCGAACAGCCTGGGCTCGGCCGTACAGATCGGCAGCGCCCGCGCGCCGGGGGAAAGCTTCGTCGCGGCGGGGCTCGGCAACAACGCCACCTGGTGGTTCTGGATCAGGGCGGTCGATTACTGGGGCAACAAGTCGGACTTCGTCGCCTGCGGCTCGGCGACCACCTTCGCCGGCACGGCCGATATCGCGAACAACGCGATCGACTCGAACATGATCCAGAACCTCGCGGTTCTGACGGCGAAGCTCGCCAACAATGCGGTCAACGTCAACAAGATCGCCAATGGGGCCGTCGAAGCGGGGAAGATCGCAGCCGCAGCAGTAGGTACGACGCACCTCGATGCGCTGGCCGTAACAGCCGCCAAGATCGCAGCAAGTGCGATCGAGACGGCCAAACTTGCAGACGGCGCGGTTGCAACGGCAAAAATTGCCAGTGAGGCGGTGGATTCCAGTCGGATTGCTGATCTGGCAGTATTGGAGGCGAAGCTGGCGGCCAACGCCGTCACCGTCAACAAGATCGCAACGAATGCGGTCACATCTACGAAGATTACTGACGGGGCGATCTCTACGCCGAAGCTGACCGCAAATGCTGTCACGGCGAATGAGATCGCGGCCGGGGCGGTCATTACCACGAAGCTAGCTGCCGGTGCCGTCACTGCGAATGAGATCGCCGCAGGCGCGGTCGTTACCGACAAGCTGGCCGCGCACGCAGTGACGGCCAGTAAGATGGTGCTGACCGACACCACTAACCTGATCCTGAACGGGGCTTTTGAAGCACCGGACGGGACCGCATCGAGTGATGGGTGGTCGCAAACAGGTACGATGTTTATCGGGTCTTTGGCCTTCACGGGTGGACCTAGGTTATTCGGCGCCGCGTTCAACGGCACGGGGGTAAACAACCTCGTGACATGGGATGCTTACATCCCTGTCGCTGAGGCGGAATCGTTCGCGTCCAGATTGGACATTTACCGGCATGGGGCCGCTAATGGTTCCTTCCTGTTGCAAGTGATCTGGTACGACGAAAATAAGTCGGTTGTATCAGGCCCCACGCCGATCTTTTTAACTGACGGGACAAAGTCTAATGGCTGGTCGAGCCACACCGGGACCATCGTCACCGTGCCGGCCGGCGTACATTTCATGCGGTGGCGCTGTGGGACTCAGGCCACCCATACGAATCAGTGGTGGGCCGCTACCAACTTCATCGTTAGGAAGGCGGCGAATGCCGAGCTGATCGTAGACGGGGCGGTGCTGGCCGAGAAAATCGCGGCCGGGGCGGTTGTTGCTGGCAAGATTGCAGCGGGTGCTGTCACTGCTACTGAGATTGCGGCTGGAACGATTACGTCGGCCAAGATTGCAGCCGGGGCTATTACCACCACCGAGTTAGCGGCCAATTCGGTCACGGCGGCGAAGATCGTGGCGGCGACAATTACGGCCGCTGAGATCGCCACAGGCGCCATCACCACCGCCAAGATCGCGGCAGGCGCCATCACTACCACCGAATTGGCCGCCGGAGCGGTTGTCGCAGACAAGATCGCCGCCAATTCGATTTCGGCCTCCAAGCTGATCCTGACCGATTTGAACAACCTGATCCTAAACGGGTCTTTCGAGGGCGCGGACGGGTCTTTGCTTAGTGACGGCTGGACCACTACTAACGGTGCGACAATCGGCGCTCTAACCGGTGGGTTTGCCGGTCATCGATCGTTTGGGATACGGTTCTCCCAGAGCGGCGGCGGGGTCAATAACGTCGCCACCTGGAACACATTCATCCCGGTCTCCGAGGGTGAATCATTTGCTCCTAGAATTGATGCCTTCCGTGGTAATGGAAACGGCACACTGAATTTGTGGGTCGTTTGGTATAACGCCGACAAGTCTGCCACGGTGGGTGCCAACTTTCCGCACCATGTCACGACTGCACATCCCAATTGGACATGGGCGTCATACGCGGGAAGTATTGTTACTGCACCTACCGGGGCGCACTTCATGTCATGGAGATGCTACACCAGCCCGGCACACACCGCTGATTGGTGGGGCGCAACCAACTTCATCGTTAGGAAGGCGGCGAATGCTGAATTGATCGTCGACGGAGCAATAATCGCCACCAAGATTGCAGCGGGGGCGGTCACTACCGCCAAGCTGGCCGCCGGGGCCGTCACGGCCGGAACGATCGCCGCCGGGGCAGTGACGGCTGCAAAGATCTACTCTGGCGAGGTGCAGGCCGACCGTATCCAGGCCGGAAACATTGCCACAAACGCAATTCAAGCAGTCCACATCCTAGCCGGTGCGGTAATTGCCGGGAAGATCGGCGCGAATGCGGTCACGGCGAACGAAATCGCGGCCGGCACCATCACCTCGAACAAGCTCTATGCGGGCGAGGTGCAAGCGAGCCGCATTCAGGCGCTCAATATTGCCACGAATGCGATTGAGGCTCAGCACATTGCGGCGGGAGCCATTATCGCGGGGAAGATCGCCGCTGGCGCAATCACCGCCGCGAACATGATTGTAAATGGTGTCATCACCTCAAACAAACTCTACGCAGGCGCAGTTCAGGCCAGCCGGATACAAGCAGACAACATTGCAACAAACGCGATTACAGCCACCAAGCTCGCGGCCGGGGCGATCGTCGCTGGGAAGATCTCAGCTGGGGCGATCGACGCGGCGGAGCTGTTCGTCAACGGCGTGATCATCACCGATCTGATCGAGGCGAATGCCGTTCAGGCCCCGCGCTACACAAACCCGTCCAACGTCAACTGGGTCGGGAGGACCACCGGCCAGCAGGTGGTGGTCGCGGAAGTAACCCTTCCAGTTACCACTGGCACGACATTTGTCGAGGGCCAGTTCACCTGCCAGACCGTCGCGGCAATCGCCACTGGCGGTGGAAACGTCACCTCGCAAGTTCAGCTGCGGATCAATGGTGTGACCATCTACTCCGAGCCGGGGGCGTCCCAGTCCGGAGAAGGATCCACCACGCTCACCAATCGCGGCTTCGGCTTCTCGAATCCCGGTGCTGGCGACCGGACGGTGCAGCTGGTCGTTATCTTCACATGGACCGGCAACCTCAACTTCGCGGCCACACAGGTCAACCAGATCCGCCTGAAAGCGACGGCGCCGAAGCGATGAAAGCCCGACACATAGATGATGCAAAGGAGACCAATATGAATGACGCAACTGAAGCCCCGCAGGTCGCAATTCCGCTCGATGAGGTGCGGACGCTGCTCGCCGAGAAGGATCGCATCGTCGCCGAGCTGTCAGACCGGGCCGCCAACCTCGCCGTCGAGGTCGCCCGGCGCGACAAGCGGCTCGCGGTTCAGGAGCAGATCCTGAACCAGAAAGACGCCGAGATCGCCAGGCTGAAGGAGAAGGCCGCAGCGGCCGCGCTGCCGGGTCTGCCGAAGAAGGTCAAGCCGGCGGCAGACGCAGCGGCGCCGGATTCGCCGGTGAGCCACTGACCCCAACCCCCAGCCACACAGATCCAAGAGGAGACAGTACGATGCCTGCCAACTACGACGTGACCGAGGACGGCGTCACCCAGCGCCTCAACAACATCGACGCGATCCAGCCGCAGAATGGCTACTGGGTGTTCATGCGCGGCGATCTTCCGGTCCGCGCGCTCGAGCAGAGGTCCGGGAATTCGTTCGCCGTTGTCGACGAGGATCCCGAGTGATGGGAAGGGGCATGCAGGACCGCTCGGAGCCGCTGGGCGCCAGCCGGGTCGATACGCGTTCGATGAGCCTCGGCGAGGCCGTCGGGCGCGTCGTCAAGGGAGCGGACGACCGGGAGGTCAGCCTCTGGTGCGGCGACACGCTCCGATCCGTGAGCGGGACCATAGACGCGGGAATGATCGCCGCGGAGTCCATTGAAGCGGGGCGGCTGGTGCTCGATGAGCCCATCGTCTCGGCTGATCCGACCGAAGCGTCCGCCATCCATTCCCCGGCCTCCGGCGTCAGTCGATCCGCCTGATGGAGACCTCCCAGGACCCGATGGGCTGGCCGGCGTGCGTCAGGTCGCTGAGCGTGACGTTGTAGACGCTCGCCTGCTCCCGCAGCGCCTGAGCGACAAGCGCGAAGGCCGCCTGTCGGGCCTCTTCGGTGACCGGCTGAGTCGGCTGGAACTTCGGCGGGCCTTTGGCGGGCCTTTGGCGGGCATGGCGACTGCTTAGCACACGTCGAGAGGTTTCCATAGAACACATGCGTATCGCTGTTCTGACGGCCGCCCTCGTGGCGGCTTTTCTTTTGGCCGTCCCGGCCAACGCAAGCCCGCTGGCCGGCGATCCGTCCTTGCCGAGTGTCATCGTCGCGGGAAAGACGGAACGGCCGCTCACGGGCCGAGCTGACACCCTGTCGATCGCCCGGCGCTACATGGGGACAAACCCGACGCATCGCCGAACTCTGTGGTGCCAGTCGTTCGTCAACCTGGTCGAGCGCAAGGCCGGCCGGAAAGGGACGGGGTCAGACCTCGCAAGGTCGGCGCTCGGCTACGGCCGCCCTGTCCGTCTCACCGACGCGCGTCCCGGCGACATCGTCGTGCTGTCGCGCCGGGGTGGAGGCCATTCCGGTTTCCTGGTCTCGCGCTCGGGCGGGACGGTCCGCCTGATCTCCGGCAATGCCTGCAATCCCCGTCGCGTTTGCGAGAGCTCATACCCGGAGAGCCGCATCCTCGGCATCCGCCGGCCCTGAGTTTCCCCGATCCCGGTCGCGCCACCTGGCGCTCCTCGCCTCTTGCTCAACATAGGAGATCTGACCCATGGCCCGGGGCAATTTCGAGCCGTGCTTCGCCATCACGCTCAACCACGAAGGCGGCTATGTCGACCACCCGGCCGACCCGGGCGGCGCCACAAATCTCGGCGTCACCATCGGCACCCTGTCCGACTGGCTCGGCCGCCGCGCGACCAAGGCCGAGGTGAAGGCGCTGACGCCGGCGGACGTCAAGCCGATCTACCACAAGCGCTACTGGATGCCGGTGAAGGCCGAGGACCTGCCGTTCGGCGTCGACCTCGTCACCTATGACGCCGGCGTCAACTCCGGCCCGGCGCGCGGCGCGAAGTGGACGCAGGCCGCTCTCGGCGTCGCTGCCGACGGCAAGATCGGGCCGGTGACGATCGCCGCCGCGCGCAAGGCGAATGCCCGGGTGACGATCCAGCACGCAACCGATGCGCGGCTGCGCTTCCTGCAGGGGCTCTCGACCTGGGCCGTGTTCGGCAAGGGTTGGGGGCGCCGGGTCGGCGACATCCGCGCCCGCGCGCTGGCGATGGCCGGCAGCTCACCCGACTCGATCCGCCACGACGCGATCCGGCTCGACGCCGAAGCCGACACCGACACGGGCCACGCGAAGACGACGGGCACCGGCGGCGCGGCGGCCGGCGGGACCGGCGCGGTGGCCGATCAGGTCGGGCAGATGGACTGGACGGTGATCGCC
>JAEYRQ010000311.1 GCA_023435545.1 Pseudomonadota bacterium
CGGTACCAATTCTCCGCGCATGCTGCATGACCTGGAGGCCGCCAGCAAACGCGACGTCCCCATCGTCGTCTTAAATCCCCTGCGCGACCGGGGCTGGGAGGTTTTTATCAACCCGCAGCATCCAGGCGAAATGCTGACCGGCGACGAAACCCGCATCGCCACCCAATATCACCAGGTACGTTCCGGCGGCGACATTGCCGCGATGGTCGGCATCGCCAAGTGCCTGCTGGCATGGGACGACGAGGCCAAGGGGAATGGCGGTTCGCGCGTGCTGGACGTCGAGTTCATCGCCGAGCATACCCACGGCTTCGAGGCGTTCGAAGACTATGTCCGGTCGGTCGATTGGACCGAGATCCTGGAGGCGTCGGGCCTGCCGCAGGCCGATCTCGAGGCAGCGGCACGCACCTATGCCAACGCCAACGCGGTGATCGCGATTTACGGCATGGGCCTCACCCAGCACAAGCTCGGCGTCGACAACGTGCAGATGCTCATCAACCTGCTGCTGATGCGTGGCCAGATCGGCAAGCCCGGAGCCGGCATCTGCCCGGTGCGCGGCCACTCCAACGTGCAGGGGCAGCGCACCGTGGGGATCGCCGAGAAGACCGAATTGGTGCCTCTCGACCGTATGGCCGAGCAGTTCGGGTTCGAGCCGCCGCGCAAGGACGGCATGAACACGATCGAGGCCTGCGAAGCCATCGTGGCAGGTGAGGTGCGCGCCTTCGTCAGTCTCGGCGGCAATTTCCTCCGGGCCATTCCCGAGCGCGAGCTCATGGAGGCGAAATGGCGCGGCCTCGACCTGTCCGTCCAGATCGCCACCAAGCTCAACCGCTCGCACCTGATCACCGCCGGAACGACATATCTGCTGCCGACGCTGGTGCGCTCCGAGATCGACGAGCAGGCGACGGGTCCGCAGATCGTGACGATGGAGGACTCCACGAGCTGCATCCACGCCTCGCGCGGACGCTGGAATCCCGCCAGCGAGCACCTCATGTCTGAACCGAGGATCGTCGCCGAACTCGCCAAGGCGACACTGCCACCCAACCCAAAGGTGCCTTGGGACGATTGGGTCGGCAACTACGCGCTGGTGCGGGACGCGATCGAAGCGAGCTTTCCAGAGGATTTCCGCGACTTCAACGGCAGGCTCGACCAGCCGGGCGGATTCCCCCGTCCCCTGCCGGCCCGTGACCGCAGATGGGAGACGGACACCGGCAAGGCGAACTTCAAACTGCCGAAGGCGCTGTCAGCGAGCTTCGACGAGAACAATGACCCGGACGTGCTGCGGCTCATCACGCTGCGCTCCAATGACCAGTTCAACACAACGATCTATGGCTACGCGGACCGTCTGCGCGGCATCCACGGCTCCCGCATGATCGTGATGATGAACCCGAACGATCGGATACGACTGGGCATCGCCGAGAACGGGACAGCGCGGATCACCACGGCGGTGGAGGACGGCATCGATCGGACCGTCGGCGGCTTTACGGTCATAGACTACGACGTGCCGGCCGGCACCTGCGCCGCCTACTATCCCGAATGCAACCCACTGATCCCGCTCTGGCACTACGCCGAGGAAAGCAAGACGCCGGCCGCCAAGTCGGTGCCCGTGCGCATCGCCGCGGATTGAGGCGGCGCCTGCGGCTGTGGAGGCTGGCGATGGCCGAGCAGACCATGCGGGAACCGCCGGAACTGACCGGCGAGGTCTTCTCGGCGGTGCAGGACAAGGCGGCGCTGCCACTCTCCTCAATGATCGTGCTGGGCATACTGGCCGGCGTCTATGTCGGTCTGGGCGGGATATTCGCCATCATCGCGCTGGCCGGCGCGGAGACGATGCCCTTCGGAGTCGGTCAGGTACTTGCTGGACTGGTCTTCTCGCTAGGACTGGCACTGGTGCTCATCGCCGGAGCGGAGCTCTTCACCGGCAATACCCTCATGGCAGGACCGCTGGCAGCCGGACGGATCAGCCCGATGACCACGCTGCGCGCCTGGACCGTCGTCTACTTCGCCAACTTCGCCGGGTCGCTGCTCCTCGCCGTGCTGGTGCTCCTGGCAGGCATGCACGAGGCGGGCGACGGCGCTGTCGGGCGGGCAGCCGTGGACATCGGCGAAACCAAGACCGGCAACGGCTTCGCCGCCACGCTCGCCAGCGGCGTTCTGGCCAACATGCTCGTGTGCCTCGCTGTGTGGATGGCATATGCAGGACACACAGTGGTCGAGAAGGTCGCCGGCCTGACGCTGCCGATCGCGGCGTTCGTAGCCGCCGGCTTCGAGCATTCCGTCGCCAATATGTACCTGCTGCCCTACGCGTTCATGGTCCAGGGTGTCACCTCGGGGGCAGGCACGATTAGCGTGGGCGGCATCGTCGGCAACCTGGTGCCGACGACGATCGGCAACATCATCGGCGGCGCACTGGTGGCATTGGCCTACTGGCAGGTTTACGTCCGGCGCGAGGACTGAACGCCGGGTCGCAAACCTTCACGCCGTGTTCAACTCTGCCGCCGTGCGCCGCACCAGCCGCAGGTCTTGCAGGAATCCGCGAAGCCGCTCCTCGCGTGCCGCATCGCGCCGCATGCGCAGCAGCGCGGACGGGTGAATGGTGACGAGCGCCGGCGTGCCGTCCTCCAGGCTGTGGATCCTGCCGCGCATGCGCGAAATAACGATGGTCCGGCCGAACAGGCTCCGGCCCGCGGTCGCGCCGAGAGCGACGATCACCCGCGGGCGGACGATCTGCCGCTCGAGGTCGAGCCACCAGCGGCAGCGGTCGATCTCGCCGGCATTCGGGCGCTGATGGATGCGGCGCTTGCCTCGCATCTCATGCTTGAAGTGCTTCACTGCGTTGGTGAGGAAAATCGATCGCCGATCGATCCCAGCCTCACGGAATGCCTTGTCGAGAAGACGCCCGGCGGGACCGACGAACGGCTCGCCCGCCCGATCCTCCTGGTCCCCCGGCTGTTCTCCCACCATCATGATATCGGCCCCTGCGCTGCCGGCGCCGGGTACGACCTGCGTGGCATGGCGATACAGCGGGCAGCGGGTGCAGGCCGCCTCGGCCGCAGTCAACGCCTTCAGCGTCGCCGGGCGCGGCGCGTCATCGGCCTGACTCGCAGTGTCCGCGGTCACTCCTCCTTCCCGTCCTCCCGATCGAGCCCAATTGGACGATCCTCAGCCTGGCGTCTGACCGCTTCCTCCGTCGGATCCAATCCGTCGGCGGTTTCGCCGCGATCGAAGGTGCGCTCGCTCACCGGACGGTCGCGGGTGCTCTTCCACTGTTCGTCAGGTTCCATCTCGCCGGGCTGCGCCTCGCCCGCCGCGCCGTCGTCGAGCGGCAGTTCATCGGGCGACCGCAGGACGGCCGGTTCGCGCTGGCGGCCCGTCGGGGTCGCTGCGGTGTGATCGGCGAAAGGAACCTCGCCTTCCCGCGCGAACTCGTGGTTTTGATTTCTCTGTGTCGGGCGTACGCGCACCATTGCCTTGTCTCCTTTGGGGATCCTGGCTGGCCAACGCTGCCTCACTCACGGCGGTTCCCCGGTTCGGACGGAACCGTCCCGCCAGCCAATCGTTGCCTGCTCGAACCCCTAGCCACGACGGAGAGACCAATGGACCGCGCCGATGACGCCGAACTCGAGCTGCGCATCGAGAAGCGCGCACGCAGCCTGTGGGAGGGCGAAGGTCGCCCCTCCGGTCGGGCCGAGGAATATCGCGAGAAGGCGCGCCTGCTGATCGCGATTGAGGACAATCCGCATGCTGCCACCGAGCCGGTTCCCACGTCGGCGGCCGAGGTTCGCAATGCGGAGGTCGAGCCGATCGAGGCGGTCGAGAACCAGGGCGAGTTTCCGACCCTAACCGACCAGGGCGAGGAGCGTACCGCTCCCAGGCGCCGCGGCGGCGGCCAGAACTCGGGATAGCGGAACTGAGGGTGTAGCGATCGGCCGTGAACCCTTTGGTCGGCTCGCTCAGGAGCCGACCAGCGTGCCGCCGTTGGGATGGAGGATCTGGCCGGTCATGTAGGACGCGTCCTCGCTGGCCAGGAACACGTAGCAGGACGCCACCTCGTTCGGCTGCCCGGCCCGGCCCATCGGGGCGCTCGACCCGTGCGAGGCGACCTTCTCGGCATCGAAGGAGGCGGGGATCAGCGGCGTCCAGATCGGACCGGGCGCAACCCCATTGACCCGTATGCCGCGATCGACAAGCAGCTTGGACAGCGATCGGGTGAGCGCGACGACGGCACCCCGCGTCGCCGAGTAGTCGACCATGGTCGGATAGCCCTGGTAGGCGGTGATCGACGTGGTGTTGAGGATCGACCCGCCGGACGGAAGGTGCGGCAGCGCCGCCTGGGTCATGTAGAAGTAGCCGAAAACATTGGTGCGGAACGTGCGTTCCAGCTGGTCCGGATGCAGCTCAGTGAAGTCGTCGACCTCGTGCTGCTCGGCGGCGTTGTTGACGAGGATGTCGAGCCGGCCGAAGGCGCCGATCACCTGCTCGACCGCATCACGGCAGAACGCCTTGTCGCCGATGTCGCCCGCGATGCGCAACGCCTTGCGACCCTCGGCCTCAATCAGCCCGACGGTCTCTTCAGCGTCCTTATGCTCTTCCAAATAGACAATCGCCACGTCCGCTCCTTCCCGCGCCATGGCGACGGCGACCGCGCGGCCGATGCCGCTGTCGCCGCCGGTCACCAGCGCCGCACGGTCGGCGAGTCGGCCCACGCCGGGGAAGCGTGGCTCGTAGTCCGGCGCCGGGTCCATCCGGTATTCGCGGCCCGGCTGAACGGCCTGTTCCTGGGCTGGCTGCAGATTGCTCGACATCGCTGTTTCTCCTCTGGCCTCGGACACCTCGTGACCAACGGCGGCTGCGGGGGGAATGTTCCCGCGCGACGGCGGCGGAACAATCGGAAGGCAGCAGCATTGGGACGACGAGGGCGTCGGGCCAACCGAAACGCCAGGAGACCGTTGTGCTGACATCGTACGCGATCAATTGCACGCTCAAGGTGGCGGACAAGGGAGACTCGTCGACCGAGGCGATGCTCTCGGACATCCTGAGAAAGCTGGCGTCATGCGGCGCCCCCGGCCGCTCCATCCGCGCGGTCGATTTCGAGATTCTTCCCGGCGTCACCTCCGACGAAGGTCCGCGGGATGACTGGCCGGCGATCCGTTCTGAGATCCTGGACGCCGACCTCCTGGTGATCGGCACCCCGATCTGGCTCGGCCAGCCCTCCAGCGTCTGCCACAGGGTGCTGG
>JAEYRQ010000343.1 GCA_023435545.1 Pseudomonadota bacterium
CTACAGGCCCCGGCCACCTCGCTCGAAGCCGGATTAGGCACGGCGTCTCAGGCACGCCACGCCGCCGCGGAGCCGCCGTAGCCGGGCCCCGCAGCGAGGAAGGCTCGGCGGATGCGCCGGTCGAGCCCCACCGCATCCATGACGCTGCCGACATCGCCGCCAATCGCCTCGCCAGCTTCTTTTCGGGAAGGTGCCGGCGCGCAGATGATGGGCGTTGACGCGCGTCAAAGACTTCATTCAGTTTGGCGCGTACTAAAGCGCCTTAGTTCCCCTCGCGGAGCCCGCTGGATGGGTGGTCGTGAAACTGTTTGGGCCGCTGCGGCGCGCGATGTCGGCGAGTACGGCCCTGTGCCCGTCGCAGCCGGGTCTCAGCGACTGATCGAACCCGCATTCATCCACCTGGCCAGGACCTGCCTAGCTCACAGTGAGCGCCGCCGCGAGGTGCGCGAGGGCAACACCCGTCCGGCGTGGACCCGGGTTCCATGGAGAAGCTCAAGTGAACGTCTCTGACGCGGCGCCGAAGATCCCCGTGGCCTCCAGGCGGCACCAGAAGTATGAGCGCCTGCTGGCCGCTGCGCGGGAGTTTCCGCCGCTGAGGGTGGCGGTCGCGCACCCTTGTGACGAGGCGGCGCTCGGCGCCGTGCTCGAGGCCGTGGCGCTGCAGCTGGTCGAGCCGATCCTGGTCGGCCCCGCCGTCAAGATCGCCGCTGTCGCCGACAGGATGAAGGTTGATCTGTCGCCGTTTCGCGTCGTCGATGCAGAGCACAGCCACGATGCCGCCGCCAAGGCCGTGGCCCTCGTGCGTGCCGGCGAGGCCGATGCGCTGTGGAAGGGCAGCCTCCACACCGACGAATTGATGGGCGCCGTCGTGGCGCGTGACGGCGGCCTTAGAACCGCGCGTCGGGTCAGTCATTGCTTCGTGATGGATGTGCCTGCGCATGACGCGCCGCTGATCGTCACCGATGCGGCGGTCAACATTGCCCCAACTCTTGAGGACAAGCAGGCGATCGTCCAGAACGCCATCGAGCTGGCGCAGGCGCTGCGCATCGATCCGGTGCGCGTGGCGATCCTCTCGGCGATGGAGACAGTGAACCCGAAGGTGCCCTCGACCATCGAGGCGGCTGCACTGTGCAAGATGGCCGACCGGGGCCAGATCACCGGCGCACTCATCGACGGCCCCCTCGCGCTCGACAACGCCATCGATCTCGGATCGGCGACGATCAAGAACATCCGCTCGCCGGTCGCCGGGCGCGCCAATGTCCTCGTCGTGCCCGATCTGGAGGCCGGCAACGTACTTGCGAAGAGCCTGACATTCCTGGCCGACGCAGACGCGGCGGGCATCGTGCTCGGCGCGCGGGTTCCGATCATCCTGACGAGCCGCGCCGACAGCCGCATCACGCGGCTCGCGTCCTGCGCGGTCGCCTCGCTGGTGGCCGCAGCGAGCCGGGCCCGTGCGGCGGTTCCGGAGGTCTGAGGCATGACGGCCGTCCACCTCGTGCTGAATGCCGGCTCGTCCAGCCTGAAGTTCCAGGTGTTCGGGGCCGGGGAGTCGGCCGAACCGAAGCGCTTCTATCGCGGCATCTTCGAGGGTCCGAACGGCTCGCCGCGCTTCCTGGTCAAGGATTCGGCCGGCGAGGTCATCGCTAGGCAGTCCTGGGCCGATACGGACAGCTTCGGCCATCACGAGGCGCTGGACCATCTGGCCCAATGGCTGCGCGGGCGCAGGCAGGAGTACCAGCTTGCCGCCGTCGGACATCGGGTGGTGCACGGGGGTACCGACTTCAGCGGCCCGACCCTCGTCGACCGCCAGGTGATCGAGACGCTGGAGCGCTTCATTCCGCTGGCGCCTCTGCACCAGCCGCACAACCTCGCCCCGATCCGCATTCTGCTGGAGCGGTTTCCGGATCTGCCGCAGGTCGCCTGCTTCGATACGGCGTTTCACCGCGGGCAGCCGGAGATCGCCCAGCTCTACGCCCTGCCGCGCGAGATGCTGGCGCGAGGGGTGCGTCGCTACGGCTTCCATGGCCTCTCTTACGCCTACATCGCCGCAAGGCTGCACGAGTTCGATCCTGAACTGGCGAAAGGGCGCGTCGTCGTCGCCCATCTCGGCAACGGCGCCAGCCTGTGCGCGCTCGCGAACGGCAGGAGCATCGCCACCACCATGGGCTTCTCGGCCCTCGAAGGGCTGCCGATGGGAACCCGCAGCGGCTCCGTCGATCCGGGTGTAATCCTCTATATGATCCGGGAGATGGGTCTCAGCCCCGAGGAAGCCGAGACCGTCCTCTACACCAGGTCGGGACTGCTGGGCGTCTCCGGGGTCTCGAACGACATGCGCATTCTCCGCTCGCTGGCGGACGCGAATGCCGATGTGCGCCAGGCGATCGATCTCTTCGTCTACCGGATCGTGCGGGAGGCCGGATCGCTGATCGCGGCGCTGGGTGGGATCGACGCCATCATTTTCACCGCCGGGATCGGCGAGAACGACGCGGCGACGCGTGCCGAGGTGGTGGAGGGCCTCGCCTGGGCCGGGTTCGATCTCGATGAGCGGGCGAATATGGTCGGAGATGCGCGCATATCGCGGGGTGACGGCCCGTCCGCCTGGGTCGTGCCGACGGACGAGGAACAGATGATCGCGCGCGAGATGCAGGCCGTTCTGCCCGTGCACAGGACAAGCAACGAGTACGTCTCGTAGAGAGGGAGAAGCATCAATGGTTGCCCCAAAGCCCGGTTCGATCGATTCCGCCTCGGCCCACGATCTAGGCGACGAGACGTTCATGACCGCCGACGACCTTCGCACCTACACGGCTGAGGTCACGATGGCCAAGGTCTCCAAGGATATCGACGCGATGCAGCGAGCCGCCAACGCCAAGGACGCGCTGATCAAGACGCTGGCGCAGCCCCTCGACCTCACCCCGGAAAGGGTGCACGAGATCGGGACCCGGCTCCTCACCAAGCTCCGGGCGGCGGCCGCGCGCGGCGACACCGAACTGATGGTGATGCGGTTTCCGAGCGCGCTGTGCAACGACAAGGGGCGGGCGATCAACAACTACGATTCCGAATGGCCGGAAACACTGATCGGTCGTCCGCGCCAGGCCTACGAGCTGTGGCGCGACAAGCTGCGCCCGGCGGGTTACCGCCTCAAGGCGATGATCGTCGACTGGCCGGGCGGCATGCCGGGCGACGTCGGCTTCTTCCTCGAATGGGGCGAGACCAAACGCTGAGCCTCGGCATCCTCCCGTTGCCCCGAGAGATTCCATGAGTGACACGCAGGCCCTGAAGACCGATCCCGCGGCCCGGCTCGCACTGCTCTATGCGAAGGTGGCGGAGGTGCAGCGCAGCCGCTTTGCCGCCGCCGCCGACAGCTATACGGCGACCATGAACAAGGCCGCACGCGCGTGGCGCGAAAGCCTCGAGCCGCTCACGCCGCTCGACATCTGGCGCGATGCGACCGGCTACTGGATCGACAACGCGCAGCGCTGGGTCCTGTACTGGGACACGATGCGCCGGCGGGGCAACAACTGGATCGAGCACGAGAAGGCCGGCAAGCCGCCGCTGCTGGCCTTCGACTACGAGCCGGTCGCCGATGGCCGCAGCTTCGATCGTCCTGTCAACTATGCGCTGGTGCAGATCGTCCCCCCGGAGGGCGTCCAGACCGACCCCGACAAGCGGCCGTTCCTGATCATCGATCCGCGGGCCGGACACGGTCCCGGGATCGGCGGCTTCAAGCAGGGTTCCGAGGCGGGATTCGCTCTCAGGGCAGGGCACCCGGTGTATTTCGCGGTCTTCACCCCCGATCCCGTCGAGGGCCAGACGCTGGCCGACGTCTCGAAGGCGGAGACGGAGTTCCTGCGGATCATCGGCGAGCGACATCCCACGCGTGGCAAGCCGGTGATCATCGGCAACTGCCAGGGCGGGTGGGCGGCCATGCTGGTCGGCGCGCTCGACCCGGACCGTGCCGGTCCGATCGTGGTCAACGGCGCGCCCATGTCCTACTGGGCCGGCAACGACGCCGAGAACCCGATGCGCTATGCCGGCGGCATCCTCGGTGGTGCCTGGACCGCGCTGCTGGCGAGCGATCTGGGCGGCGGCAAGTTCGACGGGGCCTATCTCGTCGACAATTTCGAGTACCTGAACCCCGCGAATACCTTCTTCACGAAGTACTACAGCCTCTTTTCCCGGATCGACACCGAGCCTGAGCGCTTCCTCGAGTTCGAGCGCTGGTGGGGCGGCTACTTCCTGATGAACACCGAGGAGATCCGCTGGATCGTCGAGAACCTGTTCGTCGGCAACCGCCTCGCCGAGGGTGACGCGCAGTGGGCGGAGGGACAGGCGTTCGATCTGAGGGCGATCCGCTCGCCGATCATCCTGTTCGCGTCGCTGGGCGACAACATCACCCCGCCGCAGCAGGCGTTCAACTGGGTCGCCGACGTCTATCCGACGACCGAGGATCTGAAGGCCAGTGGTCAGGTGATCGTCGGGCTGATGCACGACAGCATCGGCCACCTCGGGATCTTCGTCTCCGGCGCCATCGCCCGGCGCGAACATGCCCAGATCATCGACCTTCTCGACTACATCGAGCACCTGCCGCCCGGCCTCTATGGCATGCGCATCACCGAGGAAATGGTCGAGGAAAAGCGCCAGTACGACGTCACGCTGACCGAGCGCCGCGTCGAGGAACTGCAGCTTCTGCAGAAATACGGCCGCCGCGACGAACTCCCCTTCCGCGAAGTGGCGCGGGTTTCGGAGCTGAATACTCAAGTCTACCAAGCCTTTGTCCACCCGGTCCTGTCCGCGCTCGTCACGCCCGAGGCCGGCAGGGCGGCCCGCATCTTCCATCCCCTGAGGATGCAGCGCTGGGCCATCTCGGACCTCAATCCGTGGCTGACGGGGCTCGGCAACGTCGCGCAGTTTGTCGCCGCAAATCGGATGAAGCGCGACGAGGCCGGTCCGGGTGCCTCTGCCGAAAAGCTGGCGGCCGCCGGCATCACCGCCGGGCTCGACCTCTATCGGCACTTCCGCGATGCGATGGTCGAGCATCTGTTCTTCAGCATCTACGGCCCGATGGCGGCCCTGGCACCGTCCGCAGAGCGGTCCGAGCAGAAGCCGGCCGAGGACCGCGTCACCCCCGCGGTACTCCAGGCGCTCGCGCAGATCAACACGGGCGGGTTTACGGCCGCCGCGGTGCGGGCGGCGCTGCTGGCCTCCAGCATGCGGAAGCAGCGCAAGCTGTCCGGGCTCAAGCGGATCCGCGAACTGGTCGGTGCCGAGGTCGGCCTCCTCGACATGCCGGTGGACGAGGCCCGCGAGCTGATCCGCCTCCAGTCGCTGATCGTCGACCATGATCCCGAGGAGGCGCTTCGTACGCTGCCGCAGCTCCTGCGGACCGATGAGGAGCGCCGCCATATCATCGAGCTTCTCGATCGGCTGGCGCGCAATCTCAGCCTCACGCCGGAGCAGCAGGCCTTTGTTCCGAAGCTCACCGGGCTGCTGCTGCGCGACATGCCACCGGTCAAGCCGACGGTGGTGCCGCTGCCGGGCTCGAAGTCGAGCACGCCCAGGGCGGTCGGCGCATGATCGAGATGCCGGCCGGAAAGGCGCTCGAGGGCAAGCGTGCGCTGGTGCTCGGGATCGCCAACGAGCATTCGATCGCCTATGGCTGCGCGCGGGTCTTCCGTGCGCTGGGCGCTGAACTGGCGGTCACCTACCTCAACGAGAAGGCAAAGCCCTTTGTCGAGCCGCTGGCGCGCGACCTGGGCGCGGCCGTGTTTGCGCCCTGCGACGTTTCCCGCGAGGGCGAGCTCGAGGCGGTGTTTGAGGAGATCGGCACCGTCTGGGGCGGCCTCGATATCGCGCTGCACTCCATCGCGTTTGCGCCCAGGGAGGATTTGCAGGGGCGGCTCATCGACAGTTCGGCCGACGGGTTCAAGATCGCGATCGATGTCTCCTGCCATTCGTTCATCCGCATGGCGCGCCTCGCGGAGCCGCTGATGGCCGGCGGCGGCACCCTGATTGCGATGAGCTATCACGGCGCCGACAAGGTGGTGCCGAGCTACAACCTGATGGGGCCGGTCAAGGCGGCCCTTGAGAGTGCCGTGCGATACCTCGCATACGAACTCGGCGAGAAGGGCATCCGCGTGCATGCGGTCTCTCCCGGACCTCTCAAGACTCGTGCGGCCTCCGGCCTCAAGGACTTCGACGTTCTGCTGGCCGAGGCGGTGGAACGGGCGCCGATCGGTGAACTCGTCGACATCGACGACGTGGGCCTGACGACCGCCTTCCTTGCAACGCCGTTCGCCCGCAGGCTGACGGGAATGACGGTCTATGTCGACGGAGGCTTGAGCATAATGGCCTGAAGCGGCGTCGGCCCCGCGGACGGGGACGGCTCTCGCCCGTCCATGTGCGCTATCCGCAGACCAATCCTCGCGTTACGGGTCGAAATCGACCTCGTGCTCGGACAGATACGCGTCGATGGCCGCGCCGAGCGTCGGATAGAAGCTGCCCTCGCCGAGTTGGCCCATGAGTTCGAAGCGCCGGAGCTTGTCCTTGACCGGGTCCTTCATCTCAGCGAAACGGAGCTCGATGCCGCTCTGAGCAAGGCTCGATTCCAGCTCGGAGAGCATATCCGCCGAGGTGACGTCCACGCTGGTGATGGGCTCGGCGGTGAGGATCACCCTGCGCACCGGCGTTGGAGACTGGGCGATCGCCCGGTTGAGGCTCTGGCTGAACAGCTCCGAGTTCGCGAAGAAGAGCGGCGCGTCCCAGCGGAAGATGACCAGACCGGGAATGAGCCGTGCCGCCGGATAGCGCCTCAGGTCGTGATAGCCTCGCAGGCCGTCCACCCTGCCGAGAACCGCCGAGTAGGGCCGCCAGCCGTCCCACAGGAACTCGATGACCGCCAGCACGACGGCAAGCCCGATGCCCTGAATCGCGCCCAGCACCGCCACTCCGAGGAAGCAGGTGATCGACAGCCAGAATTCCCAACGCTGGATGCGGTAGATGCGGGCGAGGTCCTTGAACTCGAACAGGCCGATCGCGGCAGCGATCACCACTGCGGCCAGCGCGCTGCTCGGCAGGTCCGACAGCAAATTCGGTGCCAGCACCAGGAGAAGCGTGACGCCTGCGGCGCCGACGACACCCGTCAGCTGGGTCTTTGCGCCGGCCGATTCCGCCACCGGCGTGCGTGAGGAACTGCTGCTGATCGGAAAGCCCTGGAAGAAGCCTGCGGCAAGGTTCGCCGCGCCCAGGCCGATCATCTCCTGATTGGGGTCGACATTCGTTCGGGTGCGAGCGGCGTAGACGCGCGACAGCACGCTCGTGTCGGCGAAGGACACCATCGCCACCGCGCAGCCACCGATGATCACCGGAACCAGGTCGCTCGGCTGGAGCCACGGGATCGCGAAGGCGGGCAGGCCCTGCGGCAAGGGCCCCAGCACCTTGACGCCGGCAATTTCGCCCAATCCCAGCAGGCTGACGGCCAGGGTCGCGCCGACGACCGCGATGAGGACGGCATAAGGCCCTGTCCAGCGCTTCGAGAGGAGGATCACAGCGAGCGTGGCGGCTCCGATCGCGAACGCGGTCCAGTTCGTCTGCCCCGCTGCCACGGCTCCGGCCATCGCCCAGAGGTCGTGGATCGGTCCGGTGCTCTCGATCGAAGCCTCGAAGAGCTTCGGGAGTTGGCTGACGATGACCGTGAGCGCGATCCCGTTCATGTAGCCGTACCGGATCGGCTTGGAGAGGAGTTCCGTGATGAAGCCGAGTCGGAAGAGCCCGGCGAGGATGCAGACGAGGCCGGCAACGACCGCCATGGCGCCGGCCAGCGCCACCGCACGGGCAGGGTCACCTGCGGACAGCGGGAGAATGGTCGCAAGGATGAGGGTCGCCAGCGAAGAATCCGGCCCAAGAACCAGGATGCGGCTCGGGCCGAACAGCGCGTACACGAGCAGCGGGATGATGGTCGCGTAGAGTCCATAAATGCCGGGCACGCCCGATGCGACGGCGTAGGCGATGCCGACCGGGACCAGCATGGCGGACAGCACGAGCCCCGCCACGAGGTCGTTGGGCAGCCAGGCGAGCTGGTAGGTCCTCGCGGTCTGGAGCCCCGGCAGCCAGCGGAGCCAGTCAGCCTGTCTTGCCGGGGCGACCGGGGGAAGCGGGTCCATCTGCGGAGGCATCTCGAGTGGTGACTGTGTACTCATCGATGCAACCCTTCCGACTTCACCCTTGTCTGTCGCCTAGTGCGGCATTTCAGGGGCGGCGAAGAATGCCAGGCCCAGGATCAGGTAGACCGCCAGTAGCTGCACGCCCTTGAGCCAGTCGGAGCGGCCGTCGCCCGCGACCTGCCCGGTGATCAGCACCGCCAGGAGCACCGTCAGCACCAGCCCCGGAGTGAATACCAGGTCGAGTGGCGTCGGCCCGATGACGAGGCTCGCCAGCACGAGTAGTGGAGCGACGAACAGCGCGACCTGGACGCTGGAGCCAATCGCGATCGACATCGTCAGATCCATGCGGTTCTTGAGGGCGGCCGTGATAGCCGTCGCGTGTTCGGCCGCGTTGCCGAGGATCGCGACGACGAACACCCCGACGAAGATGTTGGTGAGGCCGAGGGCGTGGGCGCTCGGCTCGATCGCGCCGACCAATATCTCGCTGAGCCACGCAATGGCGACGGTCGCTGCCGCCAGGACGGCAACGGCCATGCGAACAGGCCAGACCTCACCGTGCAGTTCGCTCTCGGCGACCGCCGCACCTGAGAATAGCGCACGGTGCGTGCGCAGCGAGAACAGGAGGAACAGCACGTAGACCGCCAGCAGCACGATCGATATCGAGACGCTAACGAAGCCGATCCCGCGCGTGGCGCCTTCGGGAAGGAGCCCGCTGTAAGCCGCGGGCAGGATCAGCGCTATGGCTGCGAGCGTCAGCAGGGTGGCCTGCGCCCGCGCGCCGGCGGGGTTGTATTGCTGCTCGCGGTGGCGCACGCCCCCGGCGAACATCGCGGCGCCCAGCACCAGCAGGATGTTGCCGACGATCGAACCGGCGATCGACGCCTTTACGACGTCGTGCAGGCCGGCGCGGAGCGCGGCCAGCGCGATGATAAGCTCGGCCGCATTGCCGAAAGTGGCATTGAGCAGACCGCCGATACCTTCGCCCGCGCGATCCGCAAGCTGCTCGGTGGCTCGTCCCATCCATGCGGCGAGCGGGAGGATGACGATTGCAGCGGCAAAGAAGATGAGCAAATGCCGCTCCGGCGCGAGATACTCCAGCGCGATGGCGATCGGGACGAATACCAGCAGCACGTTGAGCATCTTCAGGCCCTTGTCTATGCGCGGCGGGGTTACATACGATTCAGCGGCGTCCGTATTCGTCGGCGAGAATGCTGATGCTGACCAACAGTACCC
>JAEYRQ010000374.1 GCA_023435545.1 Pseudomonadota bacterium
GATTGAGGCCGGGCGAATCGGGCTACCCTTCGTAGCGACGGGCGGTTGCCGAAAACCGGCCGGTCGGACGGCATCCGACCGCTGTCCCGAGATCACCACACGCCAGGGGAGGGGGCATGGCCTTGAAGCGGCAGATCGGGCTGGCCGGCCTGACGTTCATCGGCGTCGGCGGCGTACTCGGATCCGGCTGGCTGTTCGCACCGATGCTCGCCGCCCAGCACGCGGGGCCTGCGGCGATCCTCGCGTGGGTCATCGGCGGGCTGGCCATACTCCTGGTGGCGCTGCCGTTCGCGGAGGTCTCGGGCACGCTGCCCGAGGCCGGCGCAATCGCCCGGGTGCCACACTATTCCCATGGCGGCGCGGTCAGCATGATCATCGGCTGGTCGGCTTGGGTCGGCTACGCGACGCTCGCTCCGGTCGAGACGGTGGCGATGCTGCGCTACCTCGCGCCGCTTTTGCCCGAATTGCTTCCGGTGACCGACGATTCCGGGCTTTCGCTCGATACGCCCTCCGCGTTCATGATCGCGCTCGCGGTCCTGGCGCTCATGGTTGGCATCAACGTCCTCGGGGTGGCCTGGTTCGAGAAGGCCAACTCGACCGTCACCGTCATCAAGCTGATCGTGCCGGTGCTCATTGGCATAGTGCTGATTTCATCGACCTTCTCGGTTGACGACTTCACCGAGCACGGCGGCTTCGCACCCTATGGCGCGGCCGGGGTGTTCTCTGCGGTATCGGCGGGCGGAGTCGTCTTCGCGCTGATCGGATTCCGCCATGTCATCGACCTTGCCGGCGAGGCGCGACGACCGGAAATCGACGTTCCCGCCGCATTGCTCCTGTCGATCGTGATCTGCATCCTCGTCTACCTCATCCTTCAGATCGCCTTCATCGGCGGCGTGCCGGCGCAGGCCGTTTCGGGGGGCTGGGCGAAGCTGCATTTCGGCAATCATCTGGGGCCACTCGCCGGAATCGCCGCCGTGGCAGGGCTGTCCTGGCTGGTCTCGGTCCTCTATGTCGGCGCGGTGCTCGGGCCATTCGGCTCGGGGTTGATCGCCACCGGCTCCAACGCCCGTCTCGGCATGGCGCTCGCCCGCAACGGGTTCTTCCCCTCTCTGCTCGAACGGCTGTCGGCCCGCGGCGTGCCGACAACGGCCCTTTGGCTGGGACTTGCGGCAGGCGCCCTGATGCTCGCCTTCCTACCATTCTCGGAAATGGTGGCTCTCAACTCCTCGGCGGTCGTGCTGTCGCTGTGCATCGGCCCGCTGGCGATGCTGGTGCTGCGCCGCCAGCTGCCGGACCGGCCGCGGCCGGTGCGGGTTCCCGCCGGCGAAGTGATCGCGCCGCTCGGGTTCGTGGTGGCGGCGCTCGTGATCTACTGGAGCGGCTGGGACACGCTGTGGCGGCTGGGCCTTGCCCTCCTCGTCGGAATAGCCATCTTCGCCGCCAAGCTGCGCCTGGAACCGGCCGAATCGCCGCCCGAATGGACGAGTGCGCGCTGGCTCGGCGCTTTCGTCCTCGGGATCGGACTACTTTCGTATCTCGGCCGCTATGGCGGCGGGCGCGACATCCTGCCGTTCGGTTGGGACATGGCGGCCGTCGCCGCCTGGGCACTGGTGTGCTTCCGGCTGGGTCTTCGCGACGCGCTTGAACCGGAGCACACGCAGGAACTCGTCGAGGCGTCGGTTGCCGGTCCGTGATTGGCGCCGACATTGCGACCGTGACTGGCCAAAGCGGCCACGCGCGCCCGCGGTTACCTGGCATTAGCCATGCGGACAATCGGCTGGGGACCTCCCCCTCTCTGTTCAGGCTCCATTCATCACGTCCGCTCTAGAGCGTTGGATGTGTTCAATACTTCCGAGCCCAGGTCCTGTGCCATGCGTCCGAAGACTGCGTTTCTTACAATTCTCCTCGCCGCCGTGCTGGCCACGACGATCATCGGCGTCGGAACGCGGTCGACGAACGCGGACGTCTCCACGAGCGTCCCCGCCATGCGGTCCCTCTGAGACGGTTCGTCAAGGCGGTCGACTGGCTCGAGGTTGCCGGCGCGTCGGAGGGGTTGCCCCGGTTGCGGACTGCCTCGACACATGGTCGGTTGTGACGGTCCCGCGGAGGCCGTCGCATGTTCTTCTACCTTTCCAAGATCGCCTGGTTCCTGCTGCAGCCCTCGAACCTGCTGCTGATTCTCTCCGCTATCGGGGCGATGCTGGTGCTCGCCGGCTCCCTACGACGTCTCGGCGGCTGGCTTCTCGGACTTGGGCTCGCCGGCCTCCTCGTTTGCGGCTTCTCCCCCCTGGGCCAGTGGCTGATACTCCCGCTCGAGCAGCGATTCCCCGCCTGGGAGGAAGCATCAGGTCCTCCGGACGGCATCATCCTCCTTGGCGGGTCGTTCGAGACGGTCACCAGCATGGGGCGCGGCAGTGTCGCCCTCAACGAATCGGCGGAGCGGGTTACCGAGTTCGCGACGCTCTCGCGACGCTATCCGCAGGCGCGGCTGGTGTTCACCGGTGGCTCCGGCCGCTTGTTGTTCGACGACGGTACGGAGGCCGATCTCGCAGGTCGTCTGTTCGCCGGACTGGGTGTGGACCCCGAGCGAATCGTGCTGGAAGATCGTTCGCGCAACACGCATGAGAATGCGGTCTACACG